>CAZEDI010000038.1:0-20049 GCA_964510865.1 uncultured Halobacteriales archaeon | reverse complement strand
AGCATTTGCTTCAACGTTCGTGGTTGCTAACCGTGGATATAAAACGTTTGTTGCCAGATATCGACCGCACCACCGGTGAAACGAGCCGATGGGTCCGCCCGTCGTCGGACGAGTCGGTAGCCGCCGGTCAGTCGCTTTCGGGCCGCGGAAGCGCGACGAACGACTCCTGGACGATGCTGAACGGGTCGTACACCGACTGGTGGCACTGGCAGTAGATGGCGTCGGCACCGCCGAAGTTCGCGCTCCCGGGGATGGCCTTGAACGCGGGCACGCAACAGAAGTGCGTACACTTGTTCAGGTTGGCCATGAACCCCTGTTCGGTGCTGGCCTGCAACCACTGGTCGCCCTGATCGACCAGTTCCTCGACCCGCGTCGAGCGGATGATCTGGACCGGCATCGTTCCGCTGGCCGGGACGTCCTGCGAGCGCCACGTCGCCATCGCGGGTTTGCCGAGACCGTCCCGACCGACCTCGTTGCCCCACGTCTCGTAGTCGCTGAAGTCGTCGACGTGGACCTGATCGCCAGCGTTGACCTCCTGGCTTTGCCACTCGTAGGGCGGCGACGATGAGTACCGGAAGTAGTTGTCCTGGTCCGCGTCGGGGGCGACGCCGGGGTAGGTCTGGACGCCGCAGTACTGGAACCACTCGCTGGAGTAGGTGACCCCGCCCACCTGGGTCTCCGCGATCTGGACCTCGCGACCCTGCTGATCGACCGTCTTCACTTCGGGCCAGATGCCCTTGAGGTAGCCCTCCGAGTCGATCTCGACGGGAATCTGGGGCATCCCGCGCGGTGCGGGGCCTGCGGTGTTCTCAATCGCCATGTACTGGGTGATACCGCCACCCGCGCCCGACGGGGCGGTCGCGGAGTTGATGGCTGCCGCGCTGGCAGTACCGACTCCGGCGAGGGAGGCGCTACCGACGACGCCCTTGACGAAACGGCGACGACCTGTGCTTTCCGGATATTTGTCGTCTTCTCCTGGCATGGTTACTTCTTGTAGTAGGGATACACTGCGTGCTTGACCTGCTCCCACGCGTTACCGAGGGAATCGACGCCGTGTTGCTGGTCTTCTCGAACGTAGAGGTCCTCCCACTTGCGCCGACGCTTCTTGACGATCATCACGTCGGGGAGGAACTCCTTTCGGTAGAGCATGAGGACGAACGATAGGTTCACGAAAATCGCGGCCAGGATCCCACCGAGATACATGTTCCCGAACTCGGTGAATCCCCAGCCGCTGAGCAAGCCGTAAGTGAACAGCCCGACGAACACGATTTCGAGTAACGACAACGCGACGATCGCAATCGCCGCGACGGTACTCTCGCGTGCCGGTTCGTATCGGTGAATGTCGCCGTAGGTATTGCCTGATGAGGCCATGTTATCGATCCCCCGGGTATCCGGTATTCGGCGAGGTGCCGTACTTCAGGAAGAAAAAGGTGAGGACAAGCGTTACCGCCGTGCCGAGGAGTGTGGCTACGCCGACGAAGTGGGGTTGGAATGGGACACCCATGTGTTCCGGGTCGACTTCTTCGGGGCCACTCTGGGCAGCGACTACCTGCGTGGGAACGTCATCCCCGATGGCTACGGCGCCCAGCATTCCGGTCTGTGCGTGTGGATCACACTGATATTCGATGATCCCACCGCCTTCGAAGGTCTGTTCGAACGTGAAACCTTCATCGCCCGTCGTTTCGCTCACGAACTCAGCACCACTCGTTGCATGTACATTGTGGCGACCGCCGTTACCTGTCCACTCCCAGATAACAGTCGTGCCAGGATCGACCCAGATGCCGGCAGGGGCAAACGCGAATCCTTGGGAGCCAGCACCCACCTCCACCGTGACCTCGTCACTGCCACGGAGATCCTGGATATCGTCACGGTTGTTTGCCTCGGAGAGGTAGCCGCCGAAATCGGGGAGTTCCCGCCCACCACCGCCACCGTCATCGCCACCTTCTGCTGCTGCAGCGGTCCCTGAGGCCGCAGCAGCCCCGGCAGTGGCACCCGCCGAAATCGTCAGAAATTCCCGGCGATTCATGTAGGCGACGGTCGGATCGGGATTCGCTTAAACCCACCGATGATCCGCAAGGGCGACGGAGTCAACCGGTTTTTACCCGGTCAAAACCGGTCGTTTTCGACACGTGTTCACGGAAGTCAACTACCATTTATGTCGGGAGTATCAGTCTCGTCCACGTCGGATTGGTCACTCTCGATGTCGCCGTAGGACTCGTCGAGTGGCAGGAACGAGGGCCGCTCTGGGGTCCCGACACCGGCAGCACGGAGTCGATCCCTGTATTCCTCGGCGCGGAACCGGCCGGACAATCTCGCGTTCGCCACGACGATCCCGAGAAGCAATCCGATGACGAGGAATCCAATACCCACGACGAATGTTAGGAACCCACCAGTCCCCCCCAGATCGAATACAAGGGGCGCCGTCAGTACCGCGACTCCCGCGAAAAGCTGCGAGACAGCGATAGCGAGAACCACCCTATCGCCGAGACTGCTCGTAGAAACGGTGACGTCTTCTGGATCGGGAAGGAGCGTCCCCGTCTCCTCGGGCATCGGCCCCGCATCGAAGTCCTCCATCGAACAGAGAGCGACGATCGGTTTCACCTCCCGAAGGACCATCCCTTCCCCGCGTACTGACCCATCAGGCGCGACGATCGCATATCCCTCATCGGAATAAGCAGTGACTGTCGCTTCCTCGTCGACATCCAGCCGCTCGACAACCGCGAAGAGCTGACGATCGGCAACTCGTCGTTGGAGTTCGGCTTCCACGCGATCGAGGAGTTCCGGGCCCGTGATCCAGGTGGCAGGATCGAATGCTGCTTGCCACTCATCGACCGTCATTTCGGCCATATCGGCCGGCGTGAAATCCTCGAAGTCGTATGTCTCTTCGACCCGCTCGCGCAGATCCGCGAGGCTCGGCTCCTCACCGTCGCTCGCCTCGCTGTCCTCCCCCTTCGAGGATTCACTCATCCCGCCAACGTACGACGTGGTCATTCGTTAGCGTGACGATCCATCACGAGGACTGGAAGTGGACAGTCGCATCGTATCGCGCCGTTTAACGCAATCCCCCCGGAAGCCCCGGTATGGCGGGAGACTCGGCGGCAATGTGGGCGGGTGTTGTCGCCGTCGTCGTTACGTTGAGCCTGCCATTCTACCTCTACGGTGCCTGGATCATCATCGATGCCGAGACCGTGACGTGGGACGTCCTCACGCATCACTTGCGCTTCGTCGGCATTGGACTCGCACTCACGACGATCCCACTCGTCGGCTGGATGCTCCCCCGCCTCTTACACCGGCCGAGCGGCGTGATGGCCGTGCATGCCTTCCTCGGATTGCAGGCCTACGCGATGCTTATCTTTGCCCTCACCGGGATCGTCCGAATCTTCCAGGTGAAGCGCACGCACGATCTCTACCACGATCCGGATCCGTCGATTGACATCTCCGAACTCCACGAAAACATGGATGCCTGGCGATTTCGACTTCGCGTCGGTGTGTTCGGGTATCTCGGCTTCTGGATTCTCGCCTGGGTGGTTGGGATCATTCGCTACGTCAGGCTCTACGTGCTCTAGTCCGTTCGTGAGAGCGGTCACTACCTCGACTCCCAGAGCTCGCCACTGGCACGGTCGACGTCGGAATCTAGTCGCGACGAGGGACAGATGTCTTCGACGACACAGTCCCCACAGGTGGGACTACGGGCTGTACAAATCGCTCGACCGTGGGCGATAAGGACGTGCGTGAAGGTCTTCCAGCTGTCCTCGGGAACGATAGGCAGAAGATCCTCTTCGATACGATCGCGATTCTCCCGTTCCGTGAGCCCGAGACGTCGGGCCAGCCGTTGTACGTGCGTGTCGACGACGATGCCTTCCACGACGTCGTGACCATGCTGGAGAACGACGTTCGCGGTTTTCCGTCCGACCCCGGAGAGCTCGATGAGGTCGTCCATCGTATCGGGGACGTGCCCATCGTGCTCCTCGAGTAGGGTTCGACAAGCCGAGATAATCCAGCCAGCCTTCTGATTCGGGTAGGTGATTGATGAGATGTCCTCGGCGAGCTCGTCCTGGCCGGCCTCGACGTAGTCCCCGGGTGACTGGTACTTCTCGAAGAGCCACGCAGTCTCCTGGTTTACCCGTTCATCCGTACACTGTCCCGAGAGGATTACCGCTACGAGAAGCTCGAGCCTGTTCGAGAAATTCAACGAGATGGTCGCATCGGGGTAGGCCTCCGCGAGCCTGTCGAGGACTTCGCGGGCCTGTTCCTCACGGGATGCATGCGGTTCACACATATGCGATGGCGTTGGCGGGGAGGGTGTTGAGCAGTTCGGTTCACCTCATACAGGAGGGTGATCCAGATATACCCACATGTACCTACCCGCCCTTTCCACGTCCGACCGAACAGTCCGAGGTACCGACATCTGATTCCGGTCCGCGGGGTTTATGCAGGCTCCGGGGACCAATCGAGATATGAAAGCGACCGCGCGGGCCCACCCGATTCAGGGGATCGTGAAGTACCACGGGATGCGTGATCCAGACCTGCGCTATCCGTATCACGACAGTATCAGCGTCTGCACCGCCCCATCTAACACCACGACCACCGTCGAGTTCGGGGGCACTGAGGAGGACGAGTTTGTGGTAGACGGCGACGTGCTCGAAACACGGGGAGCAGAGCGGGTTCGTTCCGTCGTCGACCACGTTCGAGAGTTGGCCGGACTGGAGACACCTGTTCGACTCGTGAGTGAGAACTCGTTTCCCACGAACGTGGGTCTCGGGTCGTCGTCATCCGGCTTCGCCGCTGCAGCGATGGCTCTCGTGGACGCGGCCGGCCTCGAGCTGTCTCGACCGGAGATTTCGACTATTGCACGCAGGGGTTCGGCATCTGCTGCACGGGCAGTAACGGGCGGATTCTCTATCCTTCACGCCGGGGAAAACGATCATGATTGTCGTGCGGAGCGCCTCCCGTCCGACCTGGCTGATGACGTACGGATCGTTGCTGGGCTCGTCCCGACCTATAAGGAGACCGAGGCGGCCCATCGGGAGGCCGCGGACAGCCACATGTTCCAGGCGCGACTTGCACACATGCACGATCAGCTCGTCGACGCTCGTGATGCGCTCCGTGAGGGAAACTTCGATCGCGTCTTCGAACTCGCCGAACACGACTCCCTCTCACTCGCGGCGACAACGATGACCGGTCCCGCTGGCTGGGTCTACTGGCAACCTCGAACCCTGGAGATTTTCGAAGTTGTCCGCAACCTCCGCGAGGACGGTATCCCCGTCTACTTTTCGACAGATACCGGGGCGAGCGTGTACGTGAACACGACGGTCGACCACGTTGATCAGGTAGAGAAGGTCGTTGCAGACTGCGGCGTCGAGACGAGTGTGTGGGAGGTTGGAGGTCCCGCACGTGCCCTCCCTACAGCGGACGCACTCTTCTGATCCCTGGGTCCACTGTCCCGAGGAGTCGATCCACCGACTACAAGTCGCCAGCTCCAGTATCTGCGTATGTGAGTGTCGTTGTCCTCGGTGCAGGATATGCGGGCATCACAGCCGCACGCCAACTCGAAGCTGCTCTCCCCGATGAGGTTGATCTCGTTGTCGTCAACGATACGTCGATGCATCTCGTCCGCCACGAAGTCCACCGGGTGATTCGCGATCCAGCGTTTGCCGAGGACATCAAGATCGAGCTCGACGAGCTGCTCGACAGTGCGGATGTGCTGATCGACCGCGTGACTGCCGTCGATATCGAGGACCGTCGGGTAACGCTCGAGAACGGAACCCTCGACTACGACGCTGCAGTCGTGTGTCTTGGTGCTGAGACGGCGTTTCACGCGTTACCCGGCGTCAAAGAGCACGCCATTCCACTTCGTGAGGTAGCCCACGCCCGACGCATCCGACGACGATACCTCGAGTGTCTCGATGACGGGCAAGGCCGAGTCATCGTCGGGGGTGCCGGTCTCTCCGGCGTGCAAGTCGCCGGGGAACTCGCGACCCTTGCTGTCGAGTGCGATGCCGCCGAGGTAGCCGATATCATGCTCCTCGAACGTCTCGACTCGGTCGCTCCCGGTTTCAGTACGGACTTTCAGACTGCCATCCACGATGCGCTCGAGGCCAGGAATGTGCAGATCCGGACGAATGTAACAGTCGAATCCGCGACCGCCGCCAGTGTCAGTACCGATACCGGTGTGGTGCCGTATGACCTATTTGTCTGGACGGGGGGTATCCAGGGTCCGAATGCGCTTGGTGGTGATCGCCCGCGTGTGCGGAGTGACCTCCGAGCTGGAACTCGGACGTTTGTTATCGGCGATGCCGCACGGGTCATCGACCGGGATGGCGAGGCGGTACCTGCGACGGCTCAGGCCGCGATCAGGGAAGCGAAGGTCGCCGCAACGAACGTGGCCCGACTAGTCCGCAACGACGAGGGGACGTTCGACCCACGCCTGTCGAAGTTCGAGTTCTCGCCGCGAGCGTGGGTTGTGAGCGTGGGGGACGGGGCGGTCGCACAGGTCGGCCCCACCGTGCTCACGGGCTCGGCAGCCCTTGCGGTGAAGGCAACCGCCGGTGTCGGCTATCTCTCCTCAGTCGGCGCAGTACAGCGTGCTGTCGATATCGCACGCGAGGAGTTCGGCGGTGACTAGTCCAGGAGATGCCAGCTGGTAGGTCCCGACCCCGGGAACAAGCTGACGGGGAACGAGGGAAGAGACGAACTGTTGGGTTTGCAGCGATGGCACACTCCTACTGGGTAGTCGTAGACGGTTCAGCCGTCCTCGATCGTCGCGACGTGGACCTCTTCGGTATCGGAATCGACGTGAACGTTGACTCGAGTCCCGTCGACTGTCGTCGCCGGGACAACCACCGATCCAGTCGTCCGATAGACGTCCGATACCGACCCGACGTCATAGCCTTCGCGGTCGATAGCTTCCCGTGCGAGTTCGATCGCTCGGTCGTCCGTCAGCGTTCCCTCGTCATCGGGCTTCATGGGTGTCCCTTAGGCGTGCTGTGACCTCAGTCCTCCGCACAATTCTTACGCCCTGGGATTCTATGTCCCCGAGTCGGGAGCACTGCTGCGTCAACAGGGTGGTGACCTGAGAGTGTATGTCAGTTCCCGCTTCCGACGATGATCGTCACAGTATCCGCTGTCAGTTCAGATGTCTCCGCCCTAACGTCGATTGATCCGTCGGATCGAGCAGCTTGCACGACGGCCAGACACGAGCCGTGGAAGGCCGAGCGAGTTGTCCCCGTGTACGACTCCGTGCTGTCGAGGTCGCCGTTGTCGACACCAACGAGCTCGCCAGCACCATCGACGGTGAAGGTGACTGTGTGGTCGGCATGCGGGACGACCTCGCCAGCGTCATCGACAACGCTCGCAGTGACGTAGGCGACATCCCGACCGTCTGCAGCCACGTGCGTTCGATCCACGTCGAGCTCAAGCCAAGCTGGGTCTCCCGCCGTACGGAGCTCGTGTGTATCGACGACGTCGTCCCCATTGGTTGCCACTGCTCGAAGTGTTCCAGGCTCATAGGGCACGTACCACTCCAGCATGCCGTCTGGATTGTCCGCGAGAGACTGCTCGCCGAGCCACTCGTCATTCTGGTAGAGCTCAACCGAGTCGCTATTCGTGAACGTAACGACGTGGACGAAATCCCGGGACGATTCGCGATTCGGGAAGTTCCAGTGATCGGAGATCGCCGGCCAGCTCCAGCTCTGACGGGCTTCAGGTCGGGCACGATCGGGATCGAACGCAGCGACGAATACCATAGGGTCGTCTGACCAAGCCGCCCTGTGGTAGTGGGCCTCGGGCTTGGGCTCGCCACACGTGTCGAGTAACCCGGTCGCCCACCCACGGTTCGGCCACTCGCGAGCTTCTCCTAGATAATCGATTCCTGCCCAAATAAACTGGCCTGCAACGTAGTCGTTTTCCACAACGTCTCGCCAGGGATTTCGCGGTACGAACGCGAGGGGATCATCACCCGTACCCCGGAAACATGGTCTACACTCCGAGCCGACGATCGGGAGATCGACGCCCGCATCCCGGTAGTCTTCGTACAGATGTTCCTGGTAATTACACGAGAGGACGTCGACGTGTTCCGCGACTCGCTCGATATTCTCGATAATACCCTCGCGACCGTCCCCCCAGGGTGGATTGCCATACGTGATCGGACGCGTCGGATCGAGCTCACTCGCCGCGTCCGCGAGCATCTCGAGATCCGCGAGCATGGACTCCTCCCCCTGATCATACGACTCATTCCCCAGGCTCCAGCACACGATCGAAGGATGGTTCCGGTCGCGTCGGATCATCGCCGCGAGGTCGTCACGCCACCATTCGTCGAAGTACTCCCCTGTGCCCTCGTGGCGCCACTTGTCGAACGCTTCATCGATAACGACGAACCCCATCTCGTCACAGAGGTCGAGCAATGCAGGTTGGGGAGGGTTGTGGCTCGTCCGGATCGCGTTGCACCCGAGGTCCTGCAGGGTTTCCAAGCGGCGTTCGAGTGCTCGTTCCGGCACTGCGGCACCGAGACACCCCGCATCGTGATGGAGATTGACGCCCTTCAGTGACACCGGGTCACCGTTGAGGAGAAACCCCTCATCCGCGGAGAACGTAACGGTCCGGATCCCAAACGGCGTAACCGAATCGTCGACGGCCTCGCCGTCTCGGTACACGACGTTCCTGACGTTGTACCGCTGGGGGGTTTCGATAGACCACCGCTGAGGATCCTCGACGGAGAGATGGTGGTGGAACTCGTGGGACGAGTCGGGGTCGATCGCGATCTCATCGTCTGTAGTTTCGAGCATGTCGCCGTCGGGTGCGTATACCTCGGTGACGAGTCGACAGTCAACTGTCGCGTCCGAGTCGTTGGCTACCTCAGTCGTGACACTCATCGCAGCCCGACGGTCGGTGATACCCACGATCCGGACATCGGTCCCCCAGGGGACGACGTGGAGTGGATCCGTCTCAAGTAGGTAGACATCACGGTAGATACCGGAGCCAGTATACCACCGGCAGTGTGGGTATTCGTCGTTCGCGACCCGGACAGCGAGCGTCTCGTCCCCGGTCGTTCGAGTCTCCGAGATATCGTAGTGGAAGCTCGCGTAGCCGCTCGGACGGGTTCCGAGATGGTCACCTGCGAGGTAGACATCACTGTTGCGGTAGACCCCATCGAACTGGAGGTAGGCTTTTCCTTCCGTGGACGTTGGCGGAAGCGTTCGGCGGTACCATCCGACGCCACCTGGTGCAAACCCCTGCTGTTGGCCACCCGGATTGTCAGGGTCGAAAGGCCCTTCGATGCTCCAGTCGTGGGGGATCTCGACTATCTCCCAGTCGTCCGTATCGAGGGCGGGTTTCTCGCCGCCATCAACATCACCGCGGTGGAAGTGCCACTCTGTTTCGAGTCGACATCTCGTCCGGTGTCGTTCGATCGGATCCGCCTTCCCTTCCATATCACGTTCCGCGCGGGATTGCTCATGAGTGCTTCGGGATAGTATATTTGCGAGAGAAATGACGGTGATTGGGGGGATGTGCCCACTCGCGACAAGCTTTTTGAGCGTGCTGCCACACCATGGGGTATGGAGGAGGCCTTTGTTCAGTTATTATGTCCAGAGTGCACGAAATCGTGGGAATCGTCGCCCAATAACCTCCCAACCCCACCTGAAATGTTCCACTGTCCGACCTGTCACGCTACGCGGCGCACCGCTGAATTCATGCGTACCGATCGAGATCTCGAGACGCTCAAGCAGTTCGCTTAGCCCGTCGGCGACATCGCGCCGCAGGCCTCACACCGCATGACCGTCGTTCCCTGCTGATCGACGAGCTTGGTGTCGGGGAGCCCGCACTCCGGACAGAGCACGTAGGCGTCAGCGTATGCCTCGAGTGCCTCCCCCATCCGGCGAGGGGAGAAGTCGCCGGTTAACCGTGCCCTACCGCGTTCGTCGATGTGTGCACTCGTCCCCAGCTCGTTCTGGAGGAACTTCAGCAGACTTCGCTCGTCGCGGTCGAGGCGATCGACGGTATCTTGGAAGTTCTCGTACACGGTAACGTTGCCCTCCTGTCGCACGTTCGGATCCGGAACGTCGAACCGTTTCCCGCTTCCTTCGATGTCGGGCGTTCGCTCGAGCGCCCGGTCCAGTTGTTCCTCGTAGTCCATGAATACGAAGAGTTGACGGACCCACAAAAGGGTTGTTAGCCGCCCAGAACCGTGTTAACGGGACTCAAGATAATACTATAACCCTCCGGTAGTTAGGTGACGGTGTCCATGAAAAAGCAGGAGTTAATCCATCTCCACGGACTCCTCGCAGAAGTATCGAATCACTGTGAAGCGGCGGAGGACGTGGCGACTGACTTAGATGAGTATCGCACACTCGGGATTCGTCCGACATCGATTCACCAGTCGAAAACCGACCACAAGGACGCTGTTTTTGCGCTCGCCCACGGTATCACCGACAACATGACGGTCCGGGAAACCGAGACCGTCTCCGCATCCGCTGACTGAGCTTGCGGCGAACGCACCTGTGAATATTCCCATCCGATAGCACCTGCGCTCTGTCTTCCACACCCCGCCGGTGTGATAGCGTATCGACTCGAGGAATACCCACTTAGTCGATGAGGTCGTCGAACTCGGGGAGGACGTCCTCGTCCGACTCGTCGTCGCGCTCCGATGGGGCATCGGCGACTGCCACCTCTGCGTCATCGGGTTCGTCGTCACTCTCCTCGGCCTCCTCCTCGATGACATCGACGATGAGAACCTTGAGTGGAATGTCGTCGAGTCGCTGCCCGATTTCCTTCCGAGCGATGCGCGATGCGTGTTCCTCGCGTTCGACGTTAAATACCGTCATCTCCAGCTCGAGGGCGACGAGCCCCTCGTCAGCGGCGATAAACGCCGGATCGGACTCCTCGCCACAGTGTTCGCACGCCCGGGCCCCCATGTTGATCTCGACGTAATTGAGGTCCGGATTGAGCATCTCGCCCGTCTTCGAGATGGCGATGCGAACGGCTTCGTCGGGCGTCTCGACGTCGTACACCGGCACAGCCGCCTCAACGACAACTCTGCAATCCATGGTCACCACCGAATACGGGCCCAACGGTAAGAAAGTTGGCCCCATCCGAGCTGAGCCGGGGGACTACCCTCGACGGGAGACTTCACTCGTCGTCTGTATCCACGACACGCTTTCCAGACTCCATCGGGACGACCCGTCGATCGGCATTCGCCCAGGTCCGATCGAGTTCCCGACCCTCGAATACGCGATCGAGGAAAACGGCGAGAGCTGCGACCTCAGAGTGGGGTTGATTCGTGACGCCGAGATTCCAATCCGCGCGATCGTAGATCTCGAACGGGACTTTCTCCGCCCCGAGAACGATGAGGAGTGGATCGGTCGCGTGTGCATCCCGAATCGGTGAGACTACGTTCTGCACGGGCTCGCCGTACATCGTCAGATGCACGACTCGCCCGTCCCAACCCCGCACGATACCGAGTGGCGCGTCCGTCCGCTCGACGTCGAATGGCCCCCCGAACCGGTCGGTGACGTCCTTGACCGTCTCAACGGCGTCCGTGGCATCCGACGGATAGATCACCCTGTCGGCACCCAGCGCTCGCGCGGTGAGACCAACGTGCGTCGTCATCCGATCGTCTCGCCCAGGACGATGTCCCACGCGGAGCACTGCAACCTCGGGGGTGCCCTCCATACAGGATCGTCGAACCCGACCGGGTAGGCGTTTTCGATCCCCAGACCTCTGGAGCTGGGACTTTCACCGAGAGGATCAACAGAGATCCGGAGAAGTGATGTTACGGCAACAAATGCGGGGTCGGGCCGTGGAGCAGTACGGGGACGATCAGTCGTCCAGGTCAGCCTCGTCGAGTGCTTGCTGGGCGACGCGCTTCGAGGCCTGTTCGACGAAGTCGTCGGGGAGGTCCTCGATTTCGCCGGCCTGCACCCGCCAGAGATTCGCGTAGAGACCGTCCACCTCGAGAAGTTCCTGGTGGTCCCCGCGCTCGACAATCTGGCCGTCTTCGATCACGAGAATCGTGTCTGCGTCGCGTACCGTCGAGAGACGGTGAGCGATCACGAACGTCGTTCGGTCCTCTGCAAGTTCGTCGATGGAACGCTGGATCAGCATCTCCGTCTCGGTGTCGACCGCGGACGTCGCCTCGTCGAAGATCATGAGCGACGGCGCCTGGAGGATCGTCCGGGCGATCGCGACGCGTTGGCGCTGGCCACCCGAGAGCTTCACGCCACGTTCGCCGATGTCGGTATCGTATCCCTCGGGCATCTTCGTGATGAAGTCGTGTGCCTCGGCGCGCCGAGCCGCCTCGCGGACCTCTTCGTCGGTCGCCTCGAACTTGCCGTACTTGATATTCTGCTTCACGGTCCCGTCGAACAGGAAGTTGTCCTGGCCGACGTACCCCATCGAGGTCCGGAGACTCTTCAGCGTGACATCGCGGATGTCCTGGCCATCGATCCGGATGGCCCCGTTGTCGACGTCGTACAGCCTGAGCAGGAGTTTCACGATCGTCGTCTTGCCTGCACCGGTCGGGCCGACCAGGCCGATCGTCTCGCCGGGGTCCGCCTCGAAGTTGATGTCGTCGAGGACGTGTTCGTTTTCGTAGGCGAAGCTCACGTCATCGTACTCGACACGACCCTCGATGTTCTCGAGGTCGACGGCATCCGGTGATTCCTGGACGTTCCGGGGGATTTCCATGAGTCCGAGGATACGCTTCGAGGAGGCCCGGGCGTCCTCATACCGGTCGACGATGTTACCCATTTGGGCGAGCGGGTTGACGAGGCGCTGGGTCAGGAGCAAGAACGTGACGAGCTGGCCGACCTGGAGGCTCCCGCTGAACGGTCCCGGTGCGCCCTCGAGGAGCCAGATCCCGCCGACGATGAACGTCGCAATAAACGAAATCGACGTGAGGGCTTGCAGGCCCGGCCGATAAATGAAGTTGAGCCTGAGCGCGAGCCAGTCCAGGCGGAAGTACGTATAGGAGTGATCGCGGACGCGCTCGTCCTCGTACTCCTCGGTGTTCGAGGCCTTGATGACCTGGATGCCGTTGAGGTTGTTTTCGAGCCGGCTGTTGAGGTCACCGACGCTCTGGCGGACGTCCGCATAGCGCTCCTCGGCGAAGTACATGAAGCCGTAGGTGAAGACAGCCGCGACCGGGATGACGGAGAGCGTAACGAGGGCGAGTTGCGGATTCATCCAGAAGAGGATGGCGGCCGTCCCGAGCATGAGGACGCCGAGCTGGATGGCCTGGCTCATCAGGTTGTCCAGGAAGAGTTCGAGCCGATTGGTGTCGTTCGAGAGGATGGCCATCAGCTCGCCCGTCTGCATCTCGTTGAAGAAATCCATGTCCAGGCGCTGCATCTGCTGGTACGTCTCGGTCCGCACCTCGTGTTTCACACGGTGGGAGAAGAGGTTGAGCGAGGACTGGCGGCTGAAGTTGAGGAACGCAGAACCGATCATCGCCACGCCCATGATACCGACGGCAAACCAGAACTGTGCCATCACCTCCCCTTGCGCCGGGAGCCAGTTCTGCGGAATGAGCGGTAGATCGAAGAGGGCGTCATCGTTGAAGATCGCGTCGATGGCGACGCCGAGAATCACTGGTGGGACGAGGGAAAGAAATCGAGCGCCAATACTCGAGAGTAATCCGACCACGAACCATTTTCGGTTACCGTGGCCGTACCGCTGAAAGAGCTGGGTCAGCGGGTACTCTACCTCATCGCGATACTCCCGAAGTTTCTCGGAGTCGAGTCGTTCAGTACTCATTGAAGGTCGAGTTGATGGGAATTGACTGACTAGTCAGAAACCCCTTTCGCTCCCCTGCGCAGGTTGCTGGATATAGCCGACGAGGAGGGCAACCAGAACGCACTTCTCCCCGACGCCCGATCCCGGCGTATGGACCTCACTGGCCAGCGCCTCATCGTGACCGGGGGCGCGGGCTTCGTCGGCTCGCACCTGGTCGACAGCCTGATCGGGGACAACGAGGTCGTCGTCGTCGACGACCTCTCGAACGGTCATGCAGGACTCCTCCCGGACGACGTCGAGTTCGTGGAAGGTGACCTGTCGGACCCAGCTGTCGTCGCGGAGGCGATCACCGAGGACGTCGACGGCGTCTTTCACTTCGCGGCGGACAAGGATCCCGCACGAGACGACGTCGAGCAGTACCGCTACAACAATAGATTGACCGAGAACGTGCTCGAGCGGATGGACGAAGTAGGCGTCCACCACATCGCGTTCACGTCCTCATCGACGGTGTATGGGGAGGCTCCCCGGCCCACGCCAGAGGACTATGCGCCGCTGGAGCCTATCAGTATCTACGGTGCCTCGAAGCTCGGTGAGGAAGCCCTGCTCTCCGTCTATGCACACAGCCACGACGTCACCGCCTGGATCTTCCGCTTCGCCAACATCGTCGGCCCGCGACTCGAGTGGGGCGTCATCAACGACTTCATCGAGAAACTCCAGGACGACCCCGACACGCTCACGATTCTCGGCGACGGCAGGCAGGAGAAGTCGTACATGCACGTCTCCGAGTGCGTCGAGGCGATCACCCACGTCATAACGCACGCGGATGCGCCCGTGAATACCTACAATCTCGGGACGCGGACCACGACGTCCGTCGACGCCATCGCCGATATCGTGAGCGAGGCGATGGACCTCGATCCACACTACGAGTACACCGGGGGTGACCGCGGTTGGACCGGTGACGTCCCGCGGATGCGCCTCTCCATCGAGAAGCTCTCGGCCCTCGGCTGGGAGCCAGCGATGTCGAGCACTGATGCGGTCGAACGAGCGGCACGGGAAATGCTCGACGAGCGGCACTGATTTATCAACCGCGAAACGTTGAGCGAGACAAACCATTTGTAGTCCCGGGGCCTTTCCCCGATCGATGTCGACCGTCGCGGGGCTGTTCGATCGCCTCCGCCAACCCGAATACACCGGTGAGAACCGGTGCATTCCGTGCACCGCCGTGAATCTCGCGATTGCCATCGTCCTCGCGGAAGCGATCGTGCTTCTCGTCTGGCCCGCGGGCGGTGCCAGGGCGCTCGCACTCGGCCTCCTCGTCTTCGCCCTCTCCATAGCGGCGATCTACCTTCGGGGGTATCTCGTGCCGGGGACGCCATGGATCACAAAACGGTACTTCCCGGACCGGGTACTCCGCCTGTTCGACAAATCCCCACAGGATCACGACGGTCCAGTCGCGGGAGACCCCATCGAGGGAGGCATAGACGTCGAAGCGGCCCTCCTGTCTGCAGGAGCCCTCGAGGACTGCGCTGACCGGGATGATCTCTGCATCACCGAGGAGTTCCGCGACGGCTGGACACGAGAGCGTGACAGGGTCCAGGACTCATCGGCGTTGCGCCGGGAGGAGACAGCACAGCTTCACGAGATCGATGTCGACGACGTCGAGATTCAGGAACGAGAGGATGCGTGGTACGTGTACGAGGGCGACCACGTGATCGGGTACTGGCCCTCGCGTGCGGCCGCGATCGCCGACCTGGGTGGAAGTCGGGCACTCCGGGCGAGACTCGAGTCTTGGACCGATATCGGACCTGCCGCGAGGGGAGAACTCCTCTACGGGCTTCGGTTATTCGTCGAGGCCTGTCCCGACTGTGGCGGTCGAGTCGAAATGGGCGAGGAGGTCGTCGAATCGTGCTGTCGGTCCGTCTCTGTCGTCGATGTCTCCTGTCGCGAGTGTGACACCCGACTCCTGGAGATGGAACACCCCGGCGCGTGACGACGATCACACGTCGAAGGCTTTCGCGTCCTGGACGTCGACTCCCTCGGCCGCGAGCGTAGCGACTGCCCGGTAGTGACCCGGCTCGGGGTCCTTCCAGGTGAGCGTGAAAACCGAGGATTCGCCCGGTGCAAGCTTCTCCTCCTGGAGCGCCTGCGTGAAGAATCGGCCTTCGCTCCACCGCCAGACCGCCTCCCCGCCATCCATCACCGTCACGTCGACGACGTGCCCATCGGGAAACACGAGTTCTACGGGTTCCGTCGTCGAGTTTGTCACGGTAAACGCGAATGAGACGTCGTCGTCGACCCGGACATCGAGGCGGGCGTCCAGCTCCATCGTGCACTAGTTGTCCTGCGCCGACAAAACGCTTTCCGCCACCTGAGACGGCCGTGGACGCCGGCGACACCGAACGTCACGCCTATGGCCGGCCGTCATGTACGACCGCTCGTGCAAATTGTGGGGTACGATTCGGGTGTCGGGCACATCCGCTTCGATCCAGTCGATGGCGTCCAGGGAGACCCGGAACCCGCCACACTCCTCGTTGCCACGGACGGACGAGTACAACGCTACCCGCTCGCGGCAGGGCAGGATCTCTCGTTCACGCTCGGGGACCGCCACTGTGCCGGGAGCCACGACGGCGAGATCCACGATCCGTGTCCGGCACCGTCGGCTCCTCGCTGTGACGTCCACACGAGCGCCTGGCCGTGTGCCCGCTGTAGCGGACAGTGTGACCTCCCGATCGACGCCTGCCGCGAGGAACACGCGGTCTATCTCGCTGCCTTCGCACCAGACAAATTCAAAATCGGCGTCACCCGGCTCTGGCGACTCCACGCCCGACTACGCGAACAAGGGGCAGACAGGGCGGCCCATCTCGAGACGGTCTCGAACGGCCGGATCGCTCGACGCCTCGAGCGAGAACTCGCCGCGAACCTCACCGACCAGGTCCGAACTGCTTCGAAAGTGGCGTCCCTCCCGCACGAGGTAGACGATCGACAGTGGAAAGCCACGCTCGCGGATCACGACCCGATCTCCGAGTGGTCGTTCGAGTATGGATTCGACCTCGCGGAACGGCCCATGGCCGAGACGCTCGCCACGGGGACGGTCGTTGGAACCCAAGGTCGGCTCCTCGTTCTCGACCGCGGCGGGACGGGATATGCTGTCGACATACGCGACCTCGTTGGCTACGAGGTGGTCCCCGAGGAAACGGATCGGGAGCTCCAGTCGAGCCTCAGATCGTTCGGCTAGCCTCGTCGCGCCGACAGAACGCACGCTGAACACCGAACCCTTTTCGGCCGGGCGACGGTAGAGGGGGTATGGCCGAGGATGCCGAGGATTCCGAGGATGCGGAGAATACCGAGAACGCGGAGAACGGTGACAAGGAGGAGGAGAAGTCCTTCCAGGAACGGGTCGAGGAGATCCGCGAACGACGCGCCGAGGAAGGAGAACAAGGCGAGCGGTCCCCCGAGGACATGATGGGCGGCATGGGACCGGGTGGCGGCGCTGGCGGTGGCAATCCCTTCGCCCAGATGATGGGCGGAATGATGGGTGGCGGTCCTGGCGGCATGGGCGGCGGCCCCGGTGGCGAAAGCATCAACACCGAGAACATCGAGCGCCAGATCGAACGACTGCGCGACGACGTTCGCGATGCGACGCGCGAACTCCGACGGATCGCAGACGCGCTCGAAGACGACTGACGACTAGCCATTGAGGTTTTAGCGCGTATCACTAACCGATTCGTAGATCGTCTCGAGCCGGTCGATCGTATGATCGACGCTCAGCTGGTCACGTCGATCAAGACACGTTTCGCGTAGGTGGTCCTGTTCTGCGAGTACCCGTCGGATCCCCTTCCTGAAGTCCGCGATATTTCCGGTCTCGTAACGATAGCCGATCTCCCCGTCGTCGATTGTATCGCGGAGCGCACCGTCGTCAGCACCGACGACTGGCGTCCCGCACGCGATCGCCTCGAGGGCGGTGAGGCCCTCCGTCTCGACAGGACTCGGGAACGCGAAGACGTCGATCGCCGCGTGGAACGCGGGTACCTCCGCCCGTGGAAGGAACCCGAGGAAGCGAGCGTCGACTCCTCGGTCAGCGGCGCGACGCTCTATGTCGTCTCTGGCGGGCCCGTCCCCCCCGAAGACCAGTGTGATGTCCAGGTCCGCGGCCGCGTCCACGAGATCCTCCAGGCGTTTTTCGAAGCCGTGACGGCCGGTGTAGCCCACCAGCGGTCGGTCGACGTCGAGATCGTACGACGAAACGAATTCCTCGGTGTCGACCGGGCGGAACCGGTCGATGTCTACGCCGTTCGAGAGTACCTCGACTGGAGTCGAGACACCGACGTCGGTTACCAGATGCTCCCGCGTGTTCTCGGTCGGACAGAGCACCAGGTCAGCTCGATCGAGGAATCGCCGCTCCCACCGCCGGCTGAGCCTGGCAAACCCACGTGCGACCACTGGATGCGGAGCGATATACTCCGCATACTCCGAGGTCGGTGTATGGAACGATGCGACGAGGGGAAGATCCTGACGACGGGCGAGTCGACTCGCCGCTACACCGAGGGAGAACGGCGTATGGGCGTGGACGAGATCGACGTCACGGACTGCCCCGGGAATCCGGGGGGCGCCGATCCGATAGCCGTCATAGAACGGGAACGGCACGCTCCTGACGGGGTGCTCTCCGCCATCCGGAGTGTAGTCCGATTCGGGGAAGACGACGTCCATCCTACCACCCCGATCCTGCCAGCGGTGGCTCCACGTCTGTACCGTGTAGGTGACCCCGTTGACGGTCGGGAGGTACGAGTCGGTGAAGGCCGCCACTGCGTCCATTAGGCGCGGCTTCGAGACGGAGTGGTTAATTGATTGTGACTTTGTGTCGACATGCATCGATGCGAGATCAGTCCCGGACGCCAGCAGATCGCGTTCACATTGACGACGTCTGGGCGTCCCGCCGGAAGGGAAGCCCTTTAGCACTGCCGAGGTCGAGATCCACTCCCGGATCGGACAGGACCGGTCGAGACGACGATGATCCCCCGAGAGCGAATCACGCGACTGTTCTCGCGAGCGCGCGAGGCCGCCCGAACCGGCGAGGAGGAACGGGCACGGCAGTACATCAGACGAGCGCGGACGATCGCACAGCGCCACCGGCTCTCCCTCCCCTGGGAGTTCACCCGGGGGACCTGTGACGCCTGCGATCGCGTGCTCATTCCCGGCCGTACGGCCCGCGTCAGGACTCGAAGCGGCCACGTTGTCGTGACGTGTGAGTGTGGGGAACAGGCCAGATATCCCTACGAGTGAGCGGACGGGATCCGAATGAAGATCGCAGGTTCAGACGCTCGGGTGGTCATTCACCATCGCGTAAGTGGTCTCCCGATGTGAGAAACTCACATCTGCAATGGAGCAGACGGATCGCGTGGTGGCACCGTCGATCCAGGCCATAGTGTCACTACAACAGTGGTCTCCCCACCGAACAGCTCGCTACTCGACAGTGGCACAGTTGATTCCTTCGACGTCGCCCGGTCAACTGCTCCCTCTCCTCACGTTGTCATCAGGATCTCATATGATAATCAGGCGATGAAACGGTAGTTCCGTGAAACCCCAACGCATGCGCATCCACGACCACCTTTCCGCTATCCATACGACTTTCCAGCCTCGTTACCGCATATTCGCGGATGTCCACGGACAAGACACTGCGCGAACTGGCAGAGGAGAACGGCGTCACGATCGGGGTCGGTGGCGTGTCCGCCGATTCGTTCAGAACGTATCCTGACAATCCTGGCGTCGCCCAGACGATCACTCGGGAGTTCACTGCTATCACGCCGGGGCGTGCTCTGAAGATGGGCCCGCTTCGCCCTGATCGCACGATCTACGACTTCGAGGACGCAGACGCCATCGTGAACCTCGGCGTCGAGAACGACCTCACCGTGCGAGGCCATACTCTTGTCTGGCACCAGCAGACGCCAAAATGGTTCTATCCCTGGGATTACACCGACGACCAACTTCGGGACCTCCTCCAAGACCACATTTACACGGTCGCGGGGCGCTATCGCGACAAGGTTGACGTCTGGGACGTCGTCAACGAGGGGGTTGGGGGCGACGGGTCGCTCCGTGAGAGCGTCTGGTCCGATGCCATGGGCGAGGAATTCCTCGATCTGGCCTTCCAGTGGGCGAACGAGGTTGCACCGGACGCCGACCTCCATTACAACGACTATGGGATGGACGAGATCAACGAGAAGTCGGACGGAGCCTACAAGCTCGTTCAGCGACTGCTCGATCGGGGCGTCCCGATCGACGGCGTCGGCCTCCAGATGCACGCCTTCCACAGCCTCCCGGATCCTG
>CAZEDI010000037.1:0-20066 GCA_964510865.1 uncultured Halobacteriales archaeon | reverse complement strand
GGGACCCCGCCCGGACGGACTTTCGCTTGGTAATGGTCCCGGAGGAAATGAGCGTCGCCGAGTCCCGTCGGCTTCGGACACGGCTCGAAGCCTTCGGGATCCCCGTCGGGACAATCGTCGTCAATCGCGTCATGGAAGACCCTGGCGATGTTGCCGAGATGGAGGGAGACGTCATTTCGCCGAATCACGCTGACTGTGAGTTCTGTGCCCGTCGCTGGGAGGTACAACAGTCTGCGCTCTCGGCAGCCCAAGAACTCTTCAGGGGGAACGATGTCCGTCGCGTACCACTCTTTCCCCACGAAGTTCGAGGGGAAGACCATCTAGCCGTTGTCGCTGCCTGCCTCTCCTAGACGGACGCCGTCGAGATGAAACAGTGGATAGCCGAATATGGAGAGGTAGCTCCCCGTATGAATTACCAGGGGACGTCCCTACTGTCAGTCGAATAGAGGAGACCATATCGCCACCACACGCTGTCGGGTCCTCTCAGCGAAGCAACGCCCTGACAAAGCGATACGCCAGATCGCGCCATCGATCCGGTAGCCAGCGTGCCCGTTCCACCAGGCGACTACTCGGACCGACAGGGTAGCGGGACTCGGGGTCGGCACAAGTTGCTGCGTTCAGAATGACCTCTGCCACATCTCCCGGCTCGCTTGCGAACGGTCGCTCCCGTCCAAGGAGACTGACGTCGTTAATCCCCCGATACAGCGCGTCGTAGGCATCGGAGCGATCAATGCCAGTCTCGACCTCGGTTTGGGCGCGTTCGGCAAATTGCGTCTCGACTGCCCCGGGTTCGATAAGGACAACCTCAATCCCGAACTCGGCCACTTCAGCACGAAGCGCGTCACTCATCGCTTCGAGGGCGAACTTCGATGCGCAGTATGCACCACCTCCGGGAAGGACGAGCCGACCAAGGCTGCTCGAGATGTTGATGATCCGGCCCGACCCCTGCGAACGCATGTGCGGAAGGACCGCCCGGTGGAGCCGGTGAGGTCCGTACACGTTCACGTCGAATTGTCGGTGAACGTCGCGAAGCGGGACGTCCTCGAGCGGGCCGAACTGGGCGTAGCCGGCGTTATTCACCAGACAGTCGAGCTGGCCGTCCTGGTCAACGATGTGGTCAACGACTTCTCGAGGGTGGTTGCCGTTCGTCACGTCGAGTTCGAGTGTCTCACAGCCCGCCTCCCCTAGCTCCGCCACGTCTTCGAGATCTCGGGCCGTCGCGTAGACCCGCCACTCGTCGTCGAGAAATACCCGGGCCGTTGCCCGGCCGATACCCGACGAACATCCCGTGATCAGGACCGTCTCCATGCCTCCCCAGAAGGAGGGGGTGGTCATAAAGCCCAGATGAATATCTCCCTTGTTACAGACCTGTTACGAGGACGTAATCTGGGTAGGACATCGTGGGTGTTTGGTCCGAATGAGCTGCAATACTCCATCCGTTGAACCATTCCACTCTACGAGTCTGTAAAGAGATGTGGCTACGTGCGGTAGTCGTCTTTTGCGGTGTCGGCTGCCTGATCGGCTAGCCGAACTGGTTCGGGGAGTTTATAATCAGTACAGAGTGCGGCAACGTGATCAGCGGCGGCTTCGGGTCCTACACGGTGGCCTGGACTGACATAGAGTGGATTGATATAGCGAGAATCGGAGGCATACTGTCGTGTTTGGACGGCGTATCCCAGAAGTGTCCCATCGGGAGCATCGATCCGGTGGTTCGCTTCGATCGCGACGCGAGCCCCTTCTAGTAGCCCCTCCGTCGAGGAACGCGGTCGACCGCAGAGCAAGCTCTTCGCGACGCCGATGGATGGGTAATCGAGCACGACGCCCATATGTGTCGCGAGGCCCGCCTGTCGGAAGTGAATGCGACCGCTCCCATCGAAGAGGACGAGATCCGGCTCTACCGTGAGTGTCTCGAAGGCGTCGAGGATCGGCCCGCCCTCGCGGAATGACAGGAGACCAGGAACGTACGGGATGGTGAGTTCGGATACCGCGTGAGTTTGCTCGATGACCTCATCGCCGCGACAGGCGACAATCGCACTGATGGCCCGATCATCGAGGAATGCCTGGTCGACGCCCGCCACAATGCGGTCTCCGAGGGTTGTCGGATCGATCGGTGGGTCGTCCTCGAAGCGGGCGACAGCTGCGAGTTCTCGCTGGAGTGTCTCCATCTCCGGGCGAGAAAGGTCGGGATCAGGAATGAACTCCGGGTGAGCAACCATCTCAGAATCGTCGTCGTCCCCCACCAGGACCGCCACCACCACCGCCAAAGCGAATCTGCCTGGGGAGGTGGATGCGACTCTTCACTCGCTGTCCATAGGTGACGCCGATCGCGAGACCGATGAGATGTGCGCCATTTGCCACACCTGCCATCGGACCGATCATACCCAGGACGCTAGCCACGGCGTAGAAGCCAGTGAGCGCCCAGATCGGGATTGGGAGGAAGAACCACAGGTAGACGCGCAGATCAGGGTTCAGAACCGTGAGGGCGCCCATGATAGCCAGGCCTGCGCCACTCGCGCCGAGAACCCCCGAGTTAATATCCTGGACGAGCAGAATTGCGATTTGCCCGAGAGCAGCGAGGACACCGCTCGCGAGGAACAGTGCAACATAGGCCCTCGTCCCGACGTACCGTTCCAGCAACCGGCCGAAGAAGAAAATCACGATGCTATTGCCGGCGATATGATACAATCCGCCGTGGGAGAAAATCGAGGTGACCCAGGTCCAGACGAACTCCGGATTCTCCGTCGTCAACAGGAAGATGGATCGATAAACATCGCGCATCGCGGGGTCGATGCTATTTGGCCCCTGAATCACGAACAGATTCAAGAATAGTTGCTGAACAAAGAACGTGATCCACATGAGTGCCAGAAAGACGTACGTCATATTCCCCCTGAAGTAACTGAGGATACCACGATTGAAATCGAGGCGCGATAAAATACCGCCAGCAGCCCCGCGATCGGTTACTGAATCGTCGAACCCGCTGTCGAAGACACCACCGGAATCGTCCCCCCACACCCCCCGCGGATCGTCCCATTCCTCGAGCCCGGGGCAGTGGTGATTCTCCGGTAGGCGGTGGGTAGCACAGAAGGTGCCGCCGCAGTACCGACACTGATACGGCATATTCTCTTCCTCCCCACACTGGTCGCACGTCGCCATTGGCTACGGGTTCGGGACGGGTCAGGAAAGGGGTTTGGGTCCTCGACAGCCTAATACATCAATGATTCGAGCATCGACGGCTGCGTTTTTCATCCCTCGGTGAGTATCCCTCCATGTGAAGCAGTACGAACGAAAGCAACTCCTCGAACGTCTCGACCGTGACGGGTCGACCGTTGGTGTGCGGATCCCAGAGCGAATCGAGGTGCAAGGAGATCCCATAGACCTTCGGGAGTTCGTCTTCGAGATTAAACGACTCGACGCGATTCCACCCGGCGAACGCGAGCGGGTCGAGGAGGCGAAGAAAAACCTCCGGCGCGAGCGGCTCCAACGACGCCAGCGAATCGAGAATGGCACGATCGACGTCGAGGAGGGTGAACGTCTCGTGGAGGCCATTCTCGGAATCGATCGGGCACTCAATGCATTAGAGAACCTCGGACCCACCGATCTCAAGGCGCAACAGCAACAGCAGGAGCGTGCCGATCAAGAACGGTGGGTATCGTTTCTCAAGCAAGTGCTCGGTCACGGCTCGGATGAGAATCGCTCCCGATCGAGCAGGAGGTCAGGGCCGTGAGCACGAACGAAACTGTCGCCCGTCTCTTCGAGGAGTACGCGGACATTCTCGAGGCAAAGGGTGACGACTACCGTCCCCGAAGTTATCGGCGGGCAGCCGACAGTATCCGCGAGTACCCGGACTCGGTCGACACCCTCGTCGCCGAGGGTGAGGATGCTGTCCAATCGATCGATGGAGTAGGCGAGTCGTTGGCAGAGAAGATCATCGAGTACGTCGAGACAGGCGAGATCGAGACGATCGAAGAGGCAAAGTCTGCGTTTCCGATCAACATCGCAGCCATCACGGCAGTCGAAGGAATCGGCCCGAAACGCGCCGGTGACTTCTACCGGGAACTCGGAGTCACCTCCCTGGATGAGCTGGACGCGGCCGCTCGCGAGGCGCGTATCCAGGAACTCGACGGGTACGGGGCGAAGACTGAGGAAAACATCCTGGACGGCATCGAATTCGCCAGGCAAGCGCAGAAGCGGCGGTTACTCGGGGAGGCACGACCTGTTGGCGAGAATATCAGAGACTTTCTCCGGGAATCCGATGGAGTCGAACGGGCAGAACTCGGCGGATCGCTCAGGAGATGGAAGGAAACTATTGGTGACGTCGACGTGCTCGCCACGGGCGAGGACCCGGAAGCGATTATCGATCGGTTCGTTGCATGGGGGGACGAAAAGATCGAGTCCGGTCCGGCAAAGGCGAGCGTATGGGTGGCGGCGCCTGGGGGTGGTCGGCTCGACCACGACAACGACGCTACCCGACTTCGTGTCGACCTCCGAGTCGTCGATCCCCAGGAGTGGGGTGCCGCCCTCCAGTACTTCACTGGGTCGAAGGAACACAACATTCGAATCCGTAATCGGGCCATCGAGCGTGACTTCAAGATCAACGAGTACGGTGTTTTTGACGTCTCCGAGGTCGACGCTAGTGATGAGGAGCCCCGGGCCGGTAAGCGGGTCGCAGGCGTCACAGAGGAAGAAGTATACGCCACGCTCGACATGGCGTGGATGCCACCGGAGCTCCGGGAAGATCGGAGCGAGGTAGACGCAGCTGTCTCGGGCGACCTCCCGGACCTCGTCAACACTGAGGAAATACGGGGAGACCTCCACACCCACTCCGAATGGTCGGATGGCGGGCATTCGATCGAAACGATGCTCGCCGCCGCAGCCGACCGGGACTACGACTATATCGGCATCACTGACCACGCGAGTGGGCCAGGTGTCGTGGCTGGGATGGGCCTTGACGACGCGGAGATTCGTGATCAAATCGATGCTATCGCGGACGCAGCGGCTGACATCGACGTCGAAGCGTTCTCGGGGATCGAAGCAAACATCGATACCGATGGTGAGATCTCCGTTCAGGATGACGTTCTGGCGGATCTCGATCTCGTGATCGCCTCGCCACACAGTGGGCTCGACGGGAACGGGACCGACCGGCTCATTTCCGCGATTGAGCATCCCGAGGTAGACGTGATCGGCCATCCGTCGGGACGGATCCTCAACGGACGTCCCGGGCTCGAACTCGACGTAGAGCGAGTGGCCGAGGCTGCAGTATCACACGATACCGCACTGGAAGTAAATGCCAATCCTCATCGGCTCGATCTGTGGGATCACGCGATACACATTGCAGTCGAAGCAGGCGCGCCCATCGCGATCAATACTGACGCCCACAGTCCAAGCGAGTACGACCTGATCGAGTATGGCGTCAGGACTGCACGACGTGGCTGGGCAGAAACTACCGATGTACTCAACACCCGGGACACTGGGGCCCTCCGAGCCTTCCTCGGCTGACCCCGACAAGTAGGATGTACCTGACCGCCATATGACCGACCGGTTGCTTCTCGACGCCATGCTCGGTCGCCTCGTGACCTATCTGCGGATGTGCGGCCACGACGTGGTGTACACGATGGAACAGGAGATCGAGGACGACAGCGAGATCCGCGACCTCGCCGTAAACGAGAACCGAGTACTGGTAACACGAGATCGCACTCTGGCACGGAGTGTGGACGGCGCGATTCTCCTGGAAAGCCGATATATCGACGGCCAGCTTCGTGAGGTGAACGCGGCGGGGATCGATCTCTCACTCGACGAGCCGTCCCGCTGTAGCGAGTGTAACGGCGAACTGCAACGCGTGAGTGAGGATGCCTCGACGCCCGAATACACGCCCGATCCCGATACTGAGCCCATCTGGTGCTGTCGCTCCTGTGGACAGATCTACTGGAAAGGAAGCCACTGGGACGATGTCGCCGCGCGGATTACCGACAGTTACCCTACCGGTTGAATTCGGCTGCTTCCCACTCCGGACAGGCCTCCATATCGTCCATGAGTTCCTCGTGGAAGCCACAGTACGGTTGAATACCCTCGTCTGATGGAACGTACTCGAAGTGGGTGCAGTTCCCGCAATATCGGTCACGTGAATCTGCGTCGATCGGCCTGGGCGTCCTGATATCGTTCGACTGGGTTCCCCCGTCGCTTGCGGGCGCCGAACTTGCAGGTCCTGGTGTGGCGGATGGCGATCTTTGCCGATCCGTGGGAGTGGAAAGTACCTCGGCATCGTCCTCGGTCTGGTCAGAAACGTCCCCAGTGTCGACATCACCGACGACCCCAACGCTTCCGAACGAGCCCGTGGTGGGTGTGGAACCCGGCGATGGAGGGGATGCGTGCGATCGTGACGACGCGCGCTGAATGATGCGTTGGAGGGTCACCGTGCCGCCTGGCTCACGGGCTTTGAAGTTCACGACCGCAGTGAACAGCGCCCAAAATGTCGTGATTGTTCCCAGGAAGTACACGACGACGACAGGGAAGGTGAGGGGGGCATCGGATGCACCGATCCAACGTTCCGGATATGCGTAGGTGAACAGCCCTACGCCAAGGACCGCAACAGTGGCACCGATAGCCGCTGCCGCTCGCTCGCGGGCGCTCGCGGGAAGGACGGAGAACACGCCGACAAAGACCGCAGGGACACCCAACCCGGCGAGGACGCCAGCGATCTCACGGGCGCCAAACACATCGACACCCAGTACCCCGAGAATCCCGGTCGAGGCAACGACAATCGCCACAACGACCATGATTGCCCCGGTCAAAAAGAGCCCGGTACCGAGCAGGAGGCGACGTTGGGCGGAACTGCCCGTCGATCCGTAGGCCTCCGCAAGACTCGTCATGAATTTCGGTTCGGAGCCACCTCACAAAAGCGTACCTCCAAACGTCCGACGCCCGGCGGACGAGATTGACGTCGGGGCCGCCCCCAGCTAACACCGACGTTCGAAGCCTTTAATCACAGACCGGACAATTCCTCCCCTATGAGCGCGGAGGAGTCCAGCGAAGCCGAAGACGGGGAAGAGAGCGAACCAGCCGTGGAGCTCGGCGACGGAGCGACAATCGAAGGTGCGCCGCTCGCTCGTGTGGCGTCGCGGCTGACCTGGCCACTCGAACGAAGCGAAGTCGACCGGAAAGTAGGTGCGACTATCATCCGAACACCGGACGGCCCACGGGAACTCTCCGCCGTGTTAGAAGAGGTCGACACGACCTACTTTGAACGCCGACAGGAGTTTCTCACTGTCGTCCGGGATGCGATCGGCATTGGCCCCGTACCGACTGAGTAAGGAGACCGAACCGCGACACGTCCCTACATCGCCAGGTGGCTTTATCTCATTCGCGTCGTACGGCTTACCGTGACACTGCCAATCGATCCGACTGCGCTTGACGCTACCGATATTGGCGAAAAACGTGTGACGCTTGAAATGGAACATGCGGAGGCGATCGAGCACGTTCGCGAAACATTTGTGGATGCTGGGTTCGGAGTTCCGGTCGAATTCTCCCCGTCCGATCTGTTGAATCAGAAGATCAACGCAAACCGGGATCCGTACTACGTGCTGGGAGCGTGCAATCCCGAAATGGCGGACCGAGCCCTGTCGGCGAGCGGGAACCGGATAGGCGCAGTGTTTCCATGTAATGTCGTGATCTGGGAGAACGAGCCCGACGAACAGATCGTGTATCACGTCTCCATCATGCGAATTTCCCGACTCCTCGGTATCGCCCCCGATGATGAAACGTGGGCGTCGATCGTCGCGGAAACGGGCATGATGGTCGACGACGCCTTCGAACGGCTCTAAACACTCACACGAGGAACGCGCTCGCTTGATCGAGTTGTTCGGGGGCATATCGAACAACGAGATACTGGAGGGAAAAGACGGTTGCATCAAATGCCCCGTGGACGAGTACGGGAACGACGAGGTTTTTCGATTTCTCGTAGGCAACACCCAGTGCGATTGCGGGGACGAAGAGGATAACGAGCACCTGGAGCCGATCCATAGCTGCACCAGTAAGCGCGGCAAAGTGGATAATCGCAAAAAGGGCACTGGCGATCGCGATCGCCGAGGGTGCTGAGAACGCTTCCCGGAGACGACCCTGGATGATCCCACGGAACAGCAGTTCCTCGCCCGGCGCGATCACGAGAAACGACGCGGGGATGAGAAGGAGATAGAGATCGGGGTTCGCCATCGCGATCTCGGACGCTCGGTTGCTCGCTTCAGGCGTCCCTACCACTGCCGTAAAGATAATCGCTAACGCGAAAACCCCGACGAGGGCCAGAACGTATCCTGCAACTGTCCAGATGAGATCTCGGAGATCGGGTATATCGACGGGAACGAACTCCAACCCGAGGCCACGTGCGCGCAGATAGAGCACGCTCAAGCCACCAAATCCAAGCAGCGTGACGAAGACGAGTGAGAGGAGGATAGAGGCTGGTCCCGATGGATCGAGTTCGTAGCCGGTCGCGACAATCCCGAGTGCTGCAATGTTAAGGAGGATGACGCCGAGGAGTGGGCCGCCGAGGGATAGGGCGATCGCGGTGCCGATCGCACGGCCGCGGTCCGCGATCGAATCTGCATGTCGCATGGTCTGACATCTGCTCCCGGGGGAAAAACCCCTTTCCCCTGTTAGAAGCCGAGTGCACAGCCATCTTTCCGAGGATCTGACCCCCCGATCAGCGTCCCATCGTCTCGTCGATAAATGACTTGGCCGCCGCCCCAGTGCCCGCCGGCGTTCACGTATTCCTCCTCGGTGAGTACCGTGTGTCCACGTTCGCGAAGTGCAGCAACAACGGCATCTGATATGCGAGTCGTTTCGAGCGCGACCCGTTTGGTGTCAAGCCAGCGGTACCGGGGTTCATCCAGGGCGGCCTGGGGATCGAGGCCCCGGTCGACGAGATTCGAAACAACCTGCACGTGACCTTGCGGTTGCATCTGTCCCCCCATGACGCCCCAGGACGCACGAACTTCACCACGTTCTCTAAGCATGGCAGGGATGATCGTGTGGAACGGTCGCTTTCCTGGCTCCACTACATTCGCGTGCCCGGGATCGAGGCTGAAGGAGTGGCCGCGGTTCTGGAGCGCGAAGCCGCGAGCCACGACCCCACTCCCGAACGGGGAGTAAATACTGTTGATGAAGGAGACAGCATTCCCGCCGCCGTCGACGACAGAGAGGTAGACTGTATCGGACTGGCGGTCACCTCGGGCGCGAGGATTGTAGCGACCCGCGTTCGATTCGACCTCGGCAGCTCGCTCCGCTGCATACTCGGATGCGAGCATCCGACCGAGAGGTACATCGACATACATCGGATCGGAAATATATGCGTGGCCATCGGCAAATCCGATCTTAGTCGCCTCGATCAGCCGGTGCCACCGTCCAGGATCGGTAGGATCGGGCGGGGGATCCAACTCCGCAGCGATGTTTAACGCCTCCAGTGCGATCGTGCCTTGTCCGTTTGGAGGGTGTTCAAGGACCTCGACTCCCCGGTACGTCGTCGAGAGAGGTTCCGTCCACGTAGCCTCGTGGGCCAGGAGGTCGTCTAGCGAGAGCATCCCGCCAGCTCCCTGGACCGCTTCTACGACATCCACACCCACCTCGCCCCCGTACAAGACACCGGTCCCTTCTCGAGCAATCAGCTCGAACGTATCGGCAAGCGCGGGGTTCGTGAACCGCTGACCGGGATCGGGAGGATCCCCGTCGGGAAGGAATGTTTCTCCCCCGGTGTCTCCCTGTAATCGGTCAGTAGCACGCCTCCACTCGTCCGCGACGACCTGCGTGACTGGGAACCCTTCGCGAGCATAGCTGATCGCTGGGCGGAGGACATCAGCGAGGGCCCGCGTCCCAAACCGATCGAGGAGCCGCTCCCAGGCATCGAGTGCGCCGGGGACAGTCACGGGAAGTCCGCCAGTCTCGGGCATCACCGGCTGGCCATCATCGACCACGTCTGTTCCCCGTCGATACGTGTCCACGTCGGCCGTTTGGGGGGCACCGCCACTCCCATTCAGTCCCACGACCTCCTCGTCGACAGCGACGAGAGCGAACACATCGCCGCCGATACCAGTCATCGCCGGTTCGACCACCGCGAGCGTCGCGGCTGTCGCGATCGCGGCGTCCACAGCGTTACCCCCGTCTTCGAGCGTTCGGAGACCAACACGGGCGGCGAGCGGCTGACTCGTCGCGACCATCCCGTTCATAGCCATCGCTGCGGAACGGCGTCCGTTGAACCGTCTGGGATCGTCAAAGTCCATGTATCGACACTCGAGCGCCACCCCATGAAACTCCGCTTCACAGTGAGCGTGAAGACATCAAGTGACAGGAACGAAGTCGTTCAGGCCGCTACCGGCGGATTCCGGGAAAGGCTTTTCCCCGCGCCTGCCAATCGGCATCCATGAGCCGGGATCGGACCATCCTCGAGCGAGCCGTTGAGCGGGGCGAAACCGAGGGTGGTCCCGTCGAGTTCAAAGAGCGCCTGCGGGAGGACGTCCACCTCGCCGATGGTCGAAAGGAGAGCCTGGCAGCACAACTCCGCCATCGAGTGCTCTCGGGCGATGGCGAGGCCACGTACGTGGTTGGAGTGACTGACGCAGGCGGCATCGCCGGCATCTCTCCGGAAGCCTTCTCGGAATCGATGGACGTGCTCTCTCTCCTGTGCGAAGAGGCCGACGCACACATCGACGATGTGCAGACGTGGGGTGTCGACGGGGAGACGGGCAAACCTGGCATCGTCGGGGTCGCAGTTATTCGAGATGGGAGTGTCCTCACTGTCGACGACGAACACATCGTCGTTGGAACAGCCGGTCACGTCGACCATGGGAAATCAACGCTCGTCGGATCGCTTGTTACGGGCCAAGCGGACGATGGCGAGGGCGGGACCCGCGGCTTTCTTGACGTCCAGCCGCACGAGATCGAACGAGGCCTCTCAGCCGATCTGTCCTATGCGGTGTATGGATTCGACGACGATGGCCCACTCAGAATGGACAACCCCGACCGCAAGGGCGACCGGGCTCGCGTCGTCGAAGAGGCCGACCGCTTGGTTTCCTTCGTCGATACTGTCGGCCACGAGCCATGGCTTCGAACGACGATCCGTGGTCTCGTTGGGCAGAAGATCGACTACGGGCTCCTCACGGTGGCAGCAGACGATGGACCGACGAAGACCACTCGCGAGCACCTCGGCATCCTCCTCGCGACTGACCTCCCGACGCTCGTGACGATAACCAAGGCAGATCTGGTCGCTGAGGAGCGGGTCGAAGAGGTCGAGCGGGAGGTCGAACGCCTCCTCCGCGAGGCGGGTAAGACACCCCTCCGGGTCGAGCGTCACGGTCTCGAAACGGCAGTCGAAGAAATATCACCCGACGTCGTTCCGATCCTCGTTACTAGCGCGGTAACCAAGCAGGGGCTCGACAGACTCGATCACCTGTTCGAAGCACTACCCAAGACACAGACACCTGAAGGCGACTTCCGCATGTACGTCGATCGCAGTTACTCAGTGACAGGTGTCGGTGCCGTCGCGTCGGGGACAATAGAGTCGGGTATCGTCGAGGCTGGAGATGAACTCCTCCTCGGCCCATTCCCGGACGGCTCCTTCAGGGATGTCGAGGCGCGGTCGATCGAGATGCACTATCATCGTGTCGATCAGGCGAAGGCCGGTCGGATCGTGGGGATCGCACTCAAAGGCGTCGCGGAACCGGAACTCGAACGGGGAATGGTCCTCGTGCCCCGGGATACGGATCCGTCTGCGGTACGGGAGTTCGAGGCCGAAGTGATGGTGCTCAATCATCCGACGCGGATCCGGGATGGGTACGAGCCGGTCGTTCACCTCGAAACAGCGAGTGAGGCTGCCAGGTTCTATCCGGAGGGGGGCCAACTTCTCCCGGGCGACGGTGGAAAGGCCAGGATTCGGTTCAAGTTCCGGCCGTATCTCGTCGAGGAAGGCCAGCGATTCGTCTTTCGCGAGGGAAAGAGCAAGGGCGTCGGGACAGTGACTGACGTGACTGGCGTCGACTAGTACGTGGCAGGTGTGCCCGGTCGACTGACACCTCTCACACGTGTCGTGAATCCAGTCGACCGATCGACCTACGATTCCATCTTCTCGATGATCTGGCCCGCGAGATCGCGTGCTTCGTCTTCGTTCTGGGCGCCATCCAGCGGGATGAGCACACTTTGTGCGGTCCAGTCCTCGTTCCCGTGTTCATCACCAGTCCGAACCTTTGCACCCTCGACAACTGACGTCGCGACGTTCTCGGCCCAATCCGGCGTTCTGATCTCGTCGAAGTCATCCGGGTCGCGGTAACGGACGTGATAGTAGTCGTCACCTTTGTCGACACTCTGAATGCTGCCTTGTTGAGCCATAGTATGGATTCCCGCTCCGGTCAGAAGTATCGCGTGCCAGCAATGGAAAGCAAGAGATTGTTCCTGCTGGATGTATCGTTCAACCGTATCGGGCCTCGTGTGGACACGTCATCATGATCGGTGTGCTACACACGGGAGCCACTTGCCCGTGGGTGCTCGTTCGCAGATGCGTGTTCCCGACATCGACCCCCCGGTGGCGTCGCCGTCGATAGTAAAGAGAGTCGTCGATGAGACTACCGGGTATAGTTCGCGTTACTCTCGTGTTCTGGATACGCCCTCGGTGGAGGGAGTTTCGACCGAGTCAGGATCGAGCAACTCCCGGATATCGTGGAGGGATTCGAGTACGTAGTCGGGCTCGACAGTACCATCCATCATGTCTGTGCTCTCTGGCGCCTTCTCTGGAAGCCAGGCGGCACGCATCCCCGCGTTCGTCGCTCCGAGGATATCGGTGGAGAGCGAATTCCCGACGTGTAGTGTTCGAGCGGGAGATGTCTCGAGTGCGTCGAGGACGCGTTCAAAAGGTTCGGGATCTGGCTTCGCCGCCGTCTCAAAGCCCGCATACACCACGTGATCGAACGCATCCTCGATTCCGAGAGCCGAGAGCTTGGTCGACTGCATGTTGCGTGGACCGTTCGTCACGAGGCCGAGTGGCATGTCGAGAAACTCGATCACCTCGAGTGCTCCGGGAAGAGGGTCGACAGCCGACTGATCGCGCAGTGCCGAGTAGACACGGGCGACCGAGTGACCGATGGCAGGATCGACTCCCGCCTCCCTGGCGAGCCGTCCAAAGCATCCTTCCCGGATCTCTTCAATCGTGGTCGCATCTTCGGTGTATTCGTCGAAAATCGCGTAGTAGTCCGCTGCCGTGAAGAAGGGCTCAACGCCGGAAGACGCAAAGGCGATCGTAAGGAGCTCTGCCGGCTCGCGCCGGTACCGACAGAGGGTATCATCGAGATCGAACACGAGCGCATCGAACATCAGTTACCAGTCCGTTCAGAGAGCACACTCTCGGTTCGGATATAGCCTTCCTCACACTGTTCTGCTAGGCCGAGTAGGTCGAACCAGCCGAGGAGGTGAGTCGTTCGGTCACGCCAGACCTCTTGCCACGTGCCACGATACTTATCGCGCTCCCATGCCGGGACGATGTCCCGAATCTGGTCAAAGATAGCGGGCGGTCGTTTCGGGTTAGCTCCCAACGAATCGAGCACTTCACGGGCTCCATACACGTTTTCCACGAACGCAGCTGCGAGGTCTTCTCGATCGACGTCTTGACGAGTTCGGGCATATCCCCCGTCTGTCACGGTCACCAGATTCACTGCACGAAGCAACGTGAGCCATTCCCGAGCAACAGGTCGCGTATCGAGTTCCAGACGGTCTATCACGCGGGCACAGCAGTCCATCTCGGTTCCCGGGACGAGCGGGATTGCCTGACGCGCGCGCCACACGTCATCGAGCGATTCTGGTGGTGGGGGGAGTGGTTTCAGTCGCATGGTACTGTGCGGGTGACGTGGTTCTTATTTCGTTAGATGTCAAGGCGAGAGCGGACAACTGAATCGTCGACCTGGCCGAGTACGTGCGTCGGCCCACCCCGCACATCCACTGTCGCCGCCGCCGGGGCAAACGCATCCTCGACATGGTGGAACTGCTCGACGCCGTCGAGAATCGTTTCGAACGACTCACCATGGTAGTCGGTAGCCTCGAAGGGCAGATCCTTGAGGATGTCTGCGTCCTCTTCGACTATAAGGTGGACGCGGGACCCGTATGCCAAAGCATCGTTCATGCGGGCGACTGCTTCCTTTTCCGTCCCGGCTATCGAGACGACTGGGGCACTTCCCGTCGCGGCGATGACGTTCGTGGGATTGTATCCCACATGATGGAGCCGGTGAAGGGCGACCTCGGCAGCGCGTGATGCCATAGCGACGCTTCCAGCAATGCTCGCCACGGAGGCAGTCGGAAGATAGACCCCGCTAGTGGGAAGATCAGCTCGGGTCGCAATCATCTCGGCCACGCCCGCATCGGGGAGATCCGCGGACTCGATCGCGAGCACTAGCAGGTCAAAGTCAGCGGCGCGATCGTAGTACTCGAACGCGTCTCCATCCCTCGTGAAAAGACGCCCGGGACCGCTTCCTCGTCCCGCGAATCCGGTGTCTGTGAAATCCCAGCCGGCCTTTTGCGAACAAAGGAGTGCGAGAAGCGGGTGGTCCGTCGAGAGTTCAACGTACGTGAGTGGTGCGCCAGCTACGTCTTCGACCCTCGTCTGAACAGTCGCGAGACCCGCAGTCTGGATTTCTGCGAGGAGGAGACCCGCCTCGATACCACCGTCTGCATCAACCCCGAAATCAAGGACAACGGCATCGTTGTCCAGGTGATGGACGTCGATATCGAGCTCGTCGGCGAAGTCGATCGCCTCGTCGACCAGTTCGACTGCCATCCGGTTCGGGCTGTCCATACCACTCGTTCATCCTCACCATACATAAACGAGGGCAGGTCCAACGAGCGAATAGGTCGCTTCACCGATCACGTGTAGCTTCGCGTCCCAACTCTTCTTCGACGTTCGCGACTTTCTCGCTAGCAGGCTGATCGCTGGTTCGCTTGTCATCGATTTTGAGGAGGGTAGAAACACGATCAGCCTCGACGGCCTGGTGAGCAGCCTCGACTGCGTCGAGAAGTTCGCCTACAGAGTCCGCCTCGATCACGGTTCCCATTGGGTTTGTTTCGTAGGCGACGTCAAAGTCATCGAGGGCCTCGATGGCGGCCGCGACATCGCTGGCCATTGATCCATCTCTGACCGGTGCCACGCTGAGTAGGGCAACGACAACCATGCGTGAGGAAAGGACACGCAGGGACTCAACCGCTTCGCCTGCTGTCTTCGGCAGAGGACAAGTACCTCACACGTACGGTCGGGATCCGAAGAGTCAGAACCCTTCGGCTCGGAGACATATGCATGCTCACTGACTACACAACCGCGCTCCACATAGGGCCACCCGCGCTTGAGGTTCCCGCCCTGCTCCTGTTGGCTGCGGGTGCTCTGGGGTCAGCGCTCCTCCTCGGCCTGGGATTGGCAGCATTCGCCCGTCGGGGCTCACGGTCGTACCTCCTTATCGTGCTGGCACTTGCTGCGCTGTTCGGTCGGTCAGCCGTCGCTGGACTCGCAGCGGCGAATCTCATGGAACCGACTTCCCACCATATTGTGGAACACGTGCTCGACGTCGCAATGGTCGCCCTCGTCATCGGCGCGGTGTATTACGCCAGGACCGTCGAACGCGACTTGAGGGCGGGAGGACGTGCATGACCGAGACACGACGTCGCCTCGAGCGAACGGTTGCAGCCTCACCAGGGGTACACTTCAACGGACTCGTCCGTCGACTTGATCTGGCCCCAGGCCAAGTCCAGTACCACCTCCAACGGCTCCTGCGGGAAGATCGAATTGTCCAAGAAGCGCGGTACGGGCGGACGCACTACTATCCACCACGGTTTGATGAGTTCGAGCGGGCCGCGCTTGCATTGCTCCGCCGAGAGACTGCACGTGATATGATAGTCTCACTGATCGAGAATGGGCACACGAATCCCGCCTCACTAGCCGATGACCTCGATCTCGCGCGGAGTACGGTCGAGTGGCATCTGGACCGACTCGAATCGGAGGGCCTTCTCGAGCGGCGACGGGACCAGCACAACCACGTCATGGTGGTAGCAGTGGACCCTGAAAAGACGCTTACGCTCCTCGGAGAGATCGAGCCATCGCTCCCGGAACGCTTGACGGATCGTTTCACCCGGCTCGTCGATCGGCTCCTCGACGAGTGAATATCGAAGTTGTAGGGGCAGTTCGATGCGTCTTCGACGCGCGTACCAGAACCCCCTTTTCCCCCACTGATCTAGTTCAGTTCGATGACGCACTCCGATCGCGGAGTCTCTCGCAGGAACTTCGTGAAGGCAGCCGTTGCGATCGGGGGAGCAGCGGCTCTCTCCGCCTGCCTCGGACGAGAATCGCCGGACCTCCCCCAGGGCAACCCTGCACGCAGGCCGACCAGCCAGCATGCCTGGAACGACGCCCTCGCAACAGACGGCCACGGCAATCACCGCCCACCCCGCCACCAGTTGCTCTTGCTACTCGACTACACCAGGGCGGACTCTCCGACGAAAGAAGATCGCGAGACAGTCGAGACGGCATTTGAATCACTCGAGCGTGCCTATCCCTACGATCATGAAGGACTCCTGTTCACCGTGGGCTACTCACCCGAGTACTTCGATCGCTTCGACGTCGCGCTTCCGGACGCTGTGGATCTCCCCGATCCAGAGCCGCTCGCCCCATTCGAGGACCCTGTGCCCGATACGCCCGACGTACTCGTCCACCTCGCCTCCGATTACGGATCTGTGCTCCTCACAGCAGAGGAGGCACTCCTGGGTGACCTGTCGACCGCGAACGGGGTCGAGGTGACAGCAGATCTCCGAGATAGCTTGGAACTGTCCGATCGTCGGACTGGATTCACGGGAGATGGGCTTCCCGCATCGAACCAGGATGTCTCCGGTATCCCGGACACTGAGCCAGTTCCGGAGGACTCGCCGTTGTTCATGGGCTTCAAATCTGGCTTCAGCAAGAACCAGGCAAGTGAGGGGCGTGTGACTATCGATGAGGGACCATTTTCGGGGGGGAGTACCCAGCACGTCTCGAAGATCCGGCTTCACCTCGATCAGTGGTACGAACAGGATTCTCGATACCATCGGGTCGCCACGATGTTCTGCCCGGCCCATGCTGAGGAGGGACTGGTCGACGGGGTCGGGGAGAACTTGGGCGATTCCTCGCAATTAGGGGACTGTCCAGCGCACACCGTATCGAATGCAGACGAATATGGCGTTGTGGGGCACTCCCAGAAGAGCGCCCGGGTACGAGACGAAAACGATGAACCGCTGATCCTGCGACGGGACGTTGACTCGACGGACGACGATCGGGCGACGCTTCATTTTGTTGCCCTCCAACGGTCGATAGGAGACTTCGTCGAGACACGTGAGGCGATGAACGGAACTGACGTGGCGGATGCTGGGGCTATCGGAACACGAACGAACAACGGGATCCTCCAGTACATGACCGTAGACCGCCGCGGGAATTACTTGCTCCCACCACGGGAACTCCGAGCGCTTCCACACCCCCAGCCAACGGAGGTGAACGCTGCATGAATCGTCGGGTATTCCTCCAAGCGGTTGGGGTAACTGGGGCGGTCTCGCTTGCCGGGTGTGGCGGCCTCTTCGAGACGCGCTCGATTCGAGCACCGGCGCTCGTCGAGAACCGCCCCGACGCAGTCTATTATCCGACGCACGTCGAAGAAATGGAGATGGTCGGGATGCAGACCGCAGGGCGATATGCGTGCGCCCTATCCTATAGCTTCCCACACCGATTCTGGCTGATGGACGGGAACGAACCGAACCTGGTGAGCATCGACACGGATGACTCGCTCCATCTGATGGCATCTCTTTGGGATCAGGAGACGAAAACCGTCCTGATCGGTGGCAATGCCTCGTTCAGTATCGAACAAGATGGCGAGACAGTTGCGGAGCGGCCACCCTGGCCAATGCTCTCGCAGAATATGGGCGTCCACTTCGGCGACAACTACGTACTCCCCGACGACGGTACGTACGAGGTACTCGTCGACGTGGGACCGGTCGGAACTCGGACGACCGGTTCTCTCACGGGAGCGTTCGGGGGCCGAGAGAGCCTCACCTTCGAGCTGTCATTCAGTCAGTCGACCGTACAAGAGCTTGATTTCCAGCGCCTGGATGACCGCGAAGGTACGGCAGGCGCAGTCGAGCCCATGGAGATGGGAATGATGCCAACTGCTACTGTCCCACGGGGTGATGACCTCGACGGCGACGTCATTGGAGAGGGAACTAGCGGCGACGGCAGGTTCGTCGTGATACATCGCACGAACGTACCAAGTGGCCTCGAAACTGACGGGCCGTACCTCGCAGTGCTTGCGCATACCCCTTACAACCGATATCCGCTCCCAATGATGGCACTCTCGGCGCAGGTAGATCGCGACGGATCAACCATCTTCGATGAATCGCTCACTGCGACACTCGATCCGGAGCTCGGGTATCATTATGGGGCACTCGTAGACTCGATCGAGGCAGGTGACGAACTCACGATATCACCCGGCGCACCCCCACAAATCGCCAGGCACGAAGGATACGAGACTGCCTTCCTCGATATGGAGGATATCAGTATGACGGTGAGTCCGTGACGATCACTGGACGAAGTCCGCATAGGAAATCGAGGCCTGCTCGACAATAGTCTCGCTTGAGGGTACGTCCCCGTCCGGAGGATTTCGCCCCTCAGCGGGACCACCTGGCGTTCCTACCACCACGCGACCCACCATTCCCAGTGACTTGTGGGGTGTGCAGAAGTAGTCGTAGGTTCCGTCGACCGTGAACGTATGATCGTATGTGGCTCCACTCGTCGTCAATGTGCCACTGTCCCATCCTTCTGCATCCGCCGGGATCAGGGTAGTACCCGCGATCGAGGTGCCCTCCTCGTATGCAGTCGCGGAATGTTGGCCGCTTATGTTGACCCAGGTGACCGTCTCCCCGGGATCGACATGAAGACCGATCGGATCGAAATACCAGGAGCCACCGGACGTATGCATTCCGATCGAGTTCTCGCCGAGTGGCGTCTCTGTGCGAGTACCGTCACGTCCACATCCCGCGAGACTCGTTGTCAGTGCGGAGGCTGTCCCGATCCGAGCCAGGAACGTCCGTCGTCGCATTCGACTCGACGTGCGGCGTCGGAGGAGAAGTGCGTTACGAGGTGAGCCAGTACGCGAATGCTCCAGAATACCTAGAGGGCAGTGGAATTGGTGGTAGAGCCCGTATTCCGGACACACATATCACGGTGGGGCCTCACAGATCAGCGTGACTGAAATCCAGTGACAACCATCGTCACCATTTAATTATACTGGATAAGTACGCGCCAGAAGATCCCATGCGCGACGTAATCGATGACATTACCATATTCGGAGGTGGGGATGCTGGTTTGCTCGCCGGGCTCTGCATCCAGAAATTCAATCCGGAGATTGAGATTTCAATCGTGGACGATTTCCGACGCGAGATTCCACAAGTCGGGAAGAGTACGTACTGGAAGATCGTCGACGTCCTCCACAAACAACTCGAAATCAGTGACAAACGCTTCGTCACGGACGTAAAACCGGTCTGGAAAGCCTCCGTGTATTTTCGTGACTGGTGTGGCTATGAGCCGTTCCACTTCCCGTTCGATGAGGAAACGAAGTTTCCGTCCGAGGACACGCCGCATACCGTCGAACACTACTATCGCCTCTACACTGAGGAGTTCGACGATGAGGAGTCCAGGACGAAAAACGAGGAAATCGTCGAACAGGGTAAATCGCCCTGGTATTACAACGTTGATACCTTTTCATACGAAAAATACGTTCCCTTCGCATATCACCTCAACACGGAGCGATTCAACTCATTTCTCCGCGAGCTGTGCAGAGAGCGCGGGATTTCGTTACTCGACGATGAAATCGTCACCGTTGACGTGACTGGCACGCACGTGGATCGTGTCCGAAGCGAGAATCACACGTACGAGGCTGATTTATACGTCGACGCCACGGGATTCAATCGGGTGCTCAAACGCGAACTCGAAAGCGACTTCCGCTCGTTCGACTTCCCGCTCGATTCCGCGTTCAACACCCGGGTCG
>CAZEDI010000036.1:0-20117 GCA_964510865.1 uncultured Halobacteriales archaeon | reverse complement strand
ACTCGTCGTCATCGAATTGGATCCGGACGCGTCGCTTCCGTCCGGGTACGAAATCGATGTGACCGTACGTAATCAAGAGACGGTTGAAGCGTACGTTAGCATCGAAAAACTCGTTCCTCTCGCAAAGGAGGAAGGGGTCAACCGGATTAGGCGGCCAATACAGGCCAATCCACAGGGTTCCTCGGGAGGGTACTAAACATGGATATAGATACGTTCAAAACAACGACACGAACCGTCGTAACAGTCGTGGCAGCGGTATTGATGATTACCTCGGTCATGGCGCCTGCTATGGCTCTCGATACGAGCCAAGAGTTGGTGTCGGATAGCGAATCGTTGGGGCCTGTTGAATCCACCTCGAGCCAATCTACCGAGGATTCACCTGAGTCATCTAGCCAAAAGGCGGACTCTAAAGTTTCTCCTCTTGTTGAAGAATTAGTGAATGAAGCAGCCTCTGGCGATTCTGTTTCATCTTCTAGTTTGGTAACGCAGAGCAAAAGTGGTGAAACACAAATTCTCGTCCAAATTGATGGTTCATCGGGTCAAGCCGATGCTGTTGTCGATGCGGTATCAGCTCAAGGCGGTTCTATTAACGTTCGAGAAGGGAGTTCTGTCGAGGCATTTATTCCCCCGAATGCGGTCGATGCAATCGCTGGGTCCTCTGCGGTAGAACGGATTGGCCTCCCCGTTCAAGTTGTTTCTACGGGGCAGGGATCGATCGTGAGTGAAGGGCTTTCGAATATGAATGCCTCTGAGCTTCACAACCAGGGTATCAACGGGACTGGTGTTACGATAGCGATCATCGACTCGGGTTTCAACGTGAGTAATCCGGAGATCAAAAATAACGTAGCAGGATTCCAGGACTTCGAAGGAGATGGAATGGATAACACCTCTGGACTTCATGGAACTGCGGTTGCTGAAATCGTCGTCGACACTGCCCCGAATGCCTCTATCCATCTCCTTGAAGCTGGAACCACGAGGCAAATTGAATCGGCGATCAACAACTATGTTGAGCCGATTAATGCGGATGTAGCTACGATGTCTCTCGGAACGTACATTGGTCCCTTTGACGGCACATCTCTCCTCGATTATGAGATCTATCGATCTTTCGGTAATGGGACGACATGGTTTATCTCAGCCGGGAATGCAGCGAATGGACAACATCTCAACCAGGAGTGGACAGATGCGGATGGCGACGGTTGGCACGATTTTGAGACGGGCGATCGAACTTTGAATGTAACGGCCTCTGGGCCGTTCAGTGTCTATGTCAATTGGGACGACTTCCCACTAAGCAACGAAGACTATGATGTGTATCTAAACGACAGTAATGGGAACGAAGTTGACAATTCAACAGTAGCGCAAAATGGTAATGCTGGTCCATATGAGATTGTCGGAGCAAACTCTGGAGGTACCTATAATCTTAGCATTAAGAACTTTTCCGCAAACGGTACCGCTGATTTCGATATCTTTGCGACAGATGGGGTCACACTCATCCCCAATACGAGCACACGAAGTATAACTAGACCCGCAACCGAGGAGACAGCTATCACAGTCGGGGCGACGTATTACGATGGTAATGTACTCGAACCATTCTCATCGCGTGGTCCTCTGATCGATGGGGACCGGAAGCCGGAAGTAGTCGCCCCTGACGGAGTATCGACGACGGTGTACGGTGATGCTCCAAATGGATTCTTCGGCACCTCTGCAGCCGCACCTCACGCTGCTGGTGTTGCTGCGCTAGTATTGGATGGCGTCAATGAGGCTGTTACCTCTACTGAACTCCGGAACAGTCTCCTTTCTAGCGCAACGCCGCTGGTTGGTAGTGAACCAAACAACCAAACTGGCTTTGGATTGGTAAACGCAACTGGCGCACTCGAAGCTATACAACAAGATGGTGGAGGAAGTAGCGGGACAGTCACTGCGACGTCTATCGAATACGTCGCAGGCACTCAAAACACCTCGCCAATCAATGTCGATACCCAGCTAACCAGCGAAGTCCTGCAAATAAGTCTTACGCAGAACGACAGCGGAAACTTCGAAGAGGATATGAACCTCTCGAAAGCCGGCGCCGATCAGACGACGCAGTTCCGCGTGAACCTCACCATCGAGGACTTCAAGCCACGGGTGACGTTCGGGATCGCCAATGTCTCGGATTGGAACGTCACGACGTCAGGTAGTACCCATAACGTGTCGTTCCTCGTCCAGCCGTTGAGTGCAGCCCGGAACTTCTCCGTGACCGCCACTACACCGGATGAGTGGCCAGAGGAGAATCAAACGGCGGACGGGAAGATTCCCGCACTCGCTCTGATCCACACCTCGAACTTGGCACAAGCACCTCAGCAAGTTCAGGACGACTTCGAGGGAGCCGCCATCATGACGAACGCGCAGGTGTTCACCCCGCCTCAATACAACCCGCCACAATCCGAGGGCGATGTTGGAAACATTACGATTAGCCTTGCAGCGCCGCACTTCGCTCCGGATGGCGTCACGGTGAATCAGGGATTCTACAAAGCGACAATCCCACAAGCCTTGCTCAACGGCATGGGAGTTGATGATACGAGTGCACTCATCGCCAAATTCGAGAACAAGGAAACCGCTCTCGATATCACGGAGACGTCGGACGGCGTAATCCTGGAAACTGATGATTTCAACTACTCGAGCGGGACGTTTACTGTCACGCAGTCGACAGAGTCGACGAAGCCGAACGTTACCCGTGCCATCGCCGTCGATCTGACCGATGCCGATGGAAATGTTACGGATGGTGACCAGGTCCGCGTTTCGGTGAACGCGAGTGATGGCGGAAGTGGCATTGACACCGTGACCGCAGATGCCTCCGACTTCGGGAACGGGACTGTGACACTCTCGAACGTCGTCGGCAACATGTACAATGGGTCGTTCACCGTCGATGGAAGTCAAGCATCTGCTAATGGGTCCTATGCAATTCCGATTACAGCGACCGACAATGATGGCAACGTCAACGATACGGAACAGACAAACACGCTCCAACTGAACACGAGTGGCGGCGCGGCTCCGACCATTACGGCCTACAGTGTCCGAACTACGGGAATCAAGACCTTCGACGTGTCGTTCAACTCGAGCGACCAACTCAGCGAGATACACGTCAACGTCACGGACTCCAGCGGCTCGCTGGTTCGGTCCATAAGAGAATCTGATCTTTCCGAATTCCAGTTCAGCGACGGCACATACAATTACGCAAACGGCACAACGCTGGACAAGGCAGGTACTTACTGGGTCAACCTCACAGTCGCCAAAGATTCGAACGGGAACGACGCTGGTGGCCAGAACTCCTCGAGCGTTCGGTTTGTGGTGGAGAGCGCCACGGTCACAGCGAACACGTCTATAGATACGAACCACCTCGGCAAGGATATCGTTCTCTCCGGCGGGCTACTCCAAGTTCAACTCGAGAACAAGACGAAGAACTTCGCCCCGGCAAAGTACGATCTGCGCAGTCTCGGTGCGACTGAGAACACCGAGTTCAAGATCAACATCACGCTCCGTGACTACGACCCACGACTATTGCTCGGTGCGGGTCAGGAAGCCGAGTGGAACAGGACGTTCGACAGTAGCGGGCTCAGGACGGTCAACATCACCGTCATGCCGGCCAACGTCCAGTACAACGAGTCAAAGCTGTTCGACCCATCACGCGACTGGTCGATCAGCGAGACGGCCGACGTGAGTGCGAACGTCTCCGTTGGGATGGCAATCGACGACTTGGGCTTCTTCCCATCGTCCCGCCAGGAAATCCTCAATGGGACGTTGCTGATGACGGACGCCCAGGAGTTCGGGTCGCCACAATATGATTCGACGAATAAGACCCTCTCCCTGTACGTCGCCGCGCCTCACACCAATACCAAGGGTAACGTCAACAACGGGTTCTTCGACGCGTTCATCCCAGACGCCCTCATCAACGACTGGGGCGTTGCCAAGAAGGCAAGCAACTTCCAGGTCACCGCGATGGGCTCCTCGACACAGCCAGCGTCGACCGAGATCGAGTCGGACGGCGTCCGCTTGTTCATCCCGATCCACTATTCGGAGGGGGACGTCGAGATCTCGCCCCAGGAGACCGGCACGAATGATCCGGTGATCAACGACGCGACCCTCTCCGACGGGAGTGGTGACGACATCGTCACAGACGGGGAGTCCGTTACGCTTGAAGCAAACGTAACAGATGCAGACGGAGACATTGATACGGTCACAGCCGACGCGTCAATCTTCGGTGAGGGAATTGTCGAGCTCACGCACGCGAGCGGGGATATATTCAACGTCACGTTCGCCGCGGATCGGACTTCGGCAACGGTTGACGATGGCAAGTATCGAGTAACTATCACCGCGAACGACACGGCGAATAACGTCACGTCTGCAGAGACGGGCAGCTTCGAACTGGATCTCTGGAACCCACCTGAAAGCCAGATCGTCAACGCAACGGACGAAGTGGATATCTGGGATCGCTCGATGCTCCCGCTCAGGGCTGATGAGTCCGTCGCTGCGATCCAAATCGCCAACGCCAACTGGTTCCTCAGCTTCCAGTCGGGCGGAACGCAACTCGGCACCCTCGATCTCAACAAGGATCCGATCGCCGTTTACGACACAAATACGGACATTCCCCTCTCGTTTGACGACGACAGGGCCGTCGCCGCAGGCACACTCGGCTACAACACCGATCCACTCGACGTGACACTCGTCGCGGCGCGACTCGAAGCGAACCAATCCGCCACCTTATCGGAAATCTCGTCACTTTCGGGTATCCGGGGCCTGCTCACCCAGGACAACGCGAATACCAACGCGTCGTTCGAGATCGTCTCGAATGACCAGCTCAACAGTGACGGAGACGGGAGCTTCACGTATACCCCGAGCAAGCCAGGCCAGTACGTGCTGTTCCTGGCATCGAACGAGACCGATTCCGGTGGCTTCTCGGTCGATGGCAGCGGCAACATCTCGATCTCGGGCCAGACGACCATCCTCGGCTTCGATCAGGTGACTGTCCAGCGGGCCTCCTCCGACGTCATCCCGTCACAGAGCGCCTACGCGACTGGCGACTCCGCGAGCTTCGACGTGAACACGACTGGTGCGATCGAGACTGACCCAGGCGAGAACGTCACGCACCTGATCGCGGTCTACGACGAATCGACGTTCACCGGGGCTGACTTCACGATCGACGTCGATGGCGAGGTGAGCTCGGACTTCAACATCTCGGAGAACGTCACGCTCGAACACAGTATCGAGACGGTCAAGGGCGTTGCAAGCTCTGACGGCAACGCCTCGTTCTTCGGCGTCACTGCCGAGCAAGGTGGTCTGAGCGGACCGGTCCCACTCTCGGCGGTGCTCAACTTCATCGAGACGAACACCAGCCTCTCCGGGGACGTGATCCCGCAGACATCTGCCACGGGATCCACTGTCTGGAACGCGTCGATCACGCTCGTCAACTCGACCGCAGAGGACACCATCGAGGTCGGCTCGCTTGCGGAGTGGCCGACGGGTGAATACCGATTCGTCCACCTCGCGACCGACGAGGACGGAACCGAGTTTGCGGCGAACACTGGGACGATCACGTTCGATGAGACCCAGACACCCGCGAACGTCACCTACTCGACTGCCGTCATCGCCCCGAACGGCACGGTGAACCTCACACAGACCTCGACTGGCTCCGTCACGGTGGCGAACGACGGTGGCCTCGACGGGGATTACTCGGTGGAACTTCTCGTCAACGGCACTGCCGTGGGTAGCGAAAGCGGCACTGTCGCCGGTGGCGACTCGTTCACCGTCAACTTCTCGCACACGTTCTCGAGTACGGGCACGTTCAACCTGACGCTCGTGGGCGGCGGCGATATCCTCACCACGGAGATCATCACGGTCGAGGAGCCGGACACGACGCCGCCGGTAATCGACCTCGATTCGCCCGCTGAGGGTGCAGTCGCCTACGGCACGACGGTGACGGTCAACATCACGGACGACGAGAACACCGTCGCTTCGGCCTTCGCGATGGTCGACAACACGGTGACGAACCTCACCGGCGATGCGAATCCACGATCGATCCCGACCGGTGGAATTACCGAAGGGCTGCAGGCGATCACGGTTAACGCGACGGACAGCGAAGGCAACTTCATCAACAAGACGTTCACGTTCGACTTCGTGTCAGCGCCGATCGTCAAGACGATCCACACGCCCGCACCTGGTTCGACTGTCGGGGATGCGACACCGTGGATCAACGTCAGCTACGCCGACGACCGTCACGGCGCGAACGAGACGGGCGTCGATTGGGAGAACACGACACTCCGGATTGATGGCGAAGCAGTCGATCTCTCGAACGCGGCTGTGAACGACGGAACCAACCTCAACGTCACAGTCGGCCAAACGCTATCGGATGAGACGCACACGGCGACACTCGTCCTCGTGGACAACGCGTCGCACGTCACCCAACGCAAGTGGAAATTCTCGGTCGACTCCACAGAGCCAGATGTCGACATTACGTCCAGTGAATCTATCGTGAGCACGGCACAGCCGGCCACAGTTTCGCTGATTGCAAACGACGACGCACTCGACTCGGTGACGTTCAAGGTCTACAACGACAGCGGCCTGCAGGACCCGTTCACACAGGACATCACGAGTTCCGCGAAGTCGACGACGGGTGCGGTGAACATCCAGTTCACTGGCATCAACGACAGTACAACACTCGAGACAGGCGACTACCGCCTCGAGGTGAACGCCACGGACACGAGCGGGAACCTGGCGACGGCTAACGTGACTGTCCTGGTGGACAACGAGAAGCCCGAAGCTGTCGATGTCAAGGTCGGTAACGCCTCACAGCGCGACGACGCGCTCGACGCGACCGTCCAGACCTACCTGACCAACGACACTGCTGAACTCATCGTGAACGCGACGGACGGCAGTGACGGAAGCGGAATCACGTCGGCGACGGTCGCGGTCCGTCGTGCAGGTTCACTGGCAACGGCGATCCCACACAGCGGAATCGGGATGAATTCGACTCAGACGATTGACCTCACCTCACTCAGCACGGGGCAGTACAAGCTGGGTGTCAGATTGGTTGACGCGGCAGGCAACGTGCAGTTCGTCTCCGAGACGAACGGCAATTCGGTGCTCAACGCGACGATCGACCTCGACCGCACGCCACCTGGCCTCTCGACGGTCATCACCCAGAAGAACTCCAGCTATCTCTGGGTGAACGTCACAAGTAGCGAGACCTTGGCCGGGGCACCGAGTGCGAAACTGGTCAACGAAACGGCTGATGTGAATTCCCAGGTTTCGTTCATAGAATCGGGACAGCAAACGAGCTACAACGGCACGGTCGCCAAGCCGAACGCGGACGGTATATACAATGTGACGGTCACCGGAGCAGACCGGGCTGGCAACACCGGTTCTGACGAGGAGTCAACATTAGTCAGGACGGAGTCCGGAGATGCTGGGAGTCAGTTGACAATCGTCAACGAGCGGACTGGCTCGTTCTTGGTGATCAACCTGTCTACGGACGTTGACAACGAGCTCGTGACGATCTCAGGCAGTGGTCAAACCGCGTTCAACCTGCCGGCAGGAGCCCAAGCGACCAAATTCGCCAATCTCGAGTTCAACAATTCCGCGATCGAGAATGTCACGGTCGGTATTCGTGCTCGGACTGCGAATATCCCATCGTGGGCCCAGGCCTCGAGCATGACCCTCCGGTTCTGGAATACGACGTCTAAGCAGTGGGAGGCACTCACGACGACGTACACGGAGAATTACGACATCCCGAACTACGACGGACAGTTCAACAACACGGCGTATTGGACTGCGACCCGTGAGCACCTCTCCGAGCACGCGCCAACCGCTGAGGACACGACGGATCCAACCATTACGATCAACGACCCGATCGCCCAGGAGTACCCGATCGACACCACGCAGGTTGACATCAACGTCAGTCTGAACGATGCGGAGACGGGCATCAACGCCTCGACGATCACGCTCCTGATCAATTCGAGTGACGAGACTGATAGCGCGACGATCACCCAGGTAGACGCCAACAACTACACGCTCACCGACGTCTTCGGCGGTCTCAACCCCGGTGACACCAGGAACGTGACCGTAGTCACGGAGGACGAGAGCGGGAACCAGGCTGTCGAGACGACGATCTTCTCGATCGCGGACGATACGCAAGATCCGACCGTCCAGATCGATTCACCCGAGGCCGACCAGTCATTCCCGATTGGCACCACCTCGGTGACCCTGAACGCGACACTGCGTGACGATGGAGGCATCGACGCTGACGCCGTCACGGTCGAGATCAACGGGACCGACATCACGGATACCGCGACGATCACGACGATAGAAGGATCGAACGCCACGGTCAACGTGACGGCGTCGAACCTCGAACCAGGTCCGCACAACTTCACCGTGAACGCCACCGACATCGTTGGCAAGCACACGGAGCAAGAGGTTGTCTTCACCATCGAAGAGGACACCACTGAACCGACGGTGGACATTACCGAGGTCTCACCCGATCCACAGCCCGCGAACACGACCTCGGTCGAACTCACGGCAGACGTGACTGACGCTGGCTTGGGTGTCGACGACACGACGATCGACGTCTACTTCGACGACATCGAGGTAACGTCTGCGGCGACGGTCGAGCCGATAGCCGGTGAGACCGGGAACTTCACAGTCACGTACAATGCGACCGGCCTCTCACCCGACACACAGCACAACCTGACGATCGTCGCTGATGATGAGGCAGCGAATACGGGCAGTGCGACGGAGATCTTCAACATCTCCGAGGACACGACTGCGCCGGCCATCGTGAGCTTGTCACCGGCCAACAACTCGGTCCAGGGCACCCAGCAGGCCACGCGGGACGTCACGATCTCCATCGAGCTCACCGACGACGCGACTGGCGTCGATACGGGCGCGATCAGTCTCCTGTTCGAAGGCCAGTCGGTCACCCCGACGATCAGTCAGTCCGGTGGTGTCACGACGATCGAGTACACGGCACAGGATCTAACAGAAGGAACCTACAGCTTCAGCCTAACCGCCCGTGACAACGCGGGCAACACGCTGTCGAACACGTCGTCGTTCACGGTCCAGACTGACGACGTCGCGCCGACCGCGTCCTTCACGGCAAGCACGACCACCCCGGACGTCGACGAAACGGTGACCTTCGATGCGAGCGGGTCGAGCGACAATCTCGCCATCGACACGTTCGAGTGGGACTTCACGGACGACGGAACCGTTGACGCGACGGGTGAGTCCGTGGACCACGCCTTCACGAGCGCGGGCGAGAAGACTGTCAAACTCACCGTGACGGACACGGCGGGCAACGAAGCCTCGACGACGATGACCATCGACGTGCAAGAGGCAGACACCGGTCCCGGGACTGGACCGGGGCCGAGTCCGGCCCCGTCGCCGGGCGCGTCGGTCTCCAAATCCGTCTCCGGCAGCACGGTATCCGTTGAGATCTCGAACGCCGGGGCTGGCTCGAGCGTGACCGTGCAGTTCTCCGGAACGCCGGTCGCGACGGCAGGCGCCGACATCACTCTCGACTCGCTCGATCTCGACTTCCGCAACGCCGCGGACTTCGACCTGAGCGTCTCCAACACGCGCGGCGATGTACCACGAGTCAACGACCGACTCGGCGACCTGGGATACATCAACGTCGCGCATGACGCGAGCGACGATGACCTCGACACGGTGACGTTCACGTTCCGGGTCAAGAAGTCGCAGGTGCAAGCGATGGGCCTCTCGGCCGATCAAGTCTCGCTGTACCGCTACCACGACGGCGAGTGGACCGAGCTCTCGACGTCACGGACGGGCGAGTCGACGGACTACTACCGCTACTCCGCGACCTCGCCAGGCCTGTCGGTGTTCGCGATCAGTCAGTCGTCCACGCAAGCGGCGACCTTCCAGGTGACCGACGCGTCACTCGACCCATCGGAGCTTCAACCGGGTGACAGCACGACCGTGACTGCGACGATCGAGAATACCGGTGACAGGGATGGCACCTTCACCGCCGAACTCAGGGTCGATGGCGTCACCGTCGACCAACAGGACGTCAGCGTGCCAGCCGGCGAGACGGAGACGATCACCTTCAGCCGGGCCTTCGATGACGAAGGGACCTACGACGTCGCCGTGAGCGAAACCAGTGCCGGCTCGGTCAACGTGGCACAGGAGGACGACGACACGCCGACGCCGACTCCGACACCGGTCCCGCCGACGGTGACTGCGACCCCGACTCCAACACCGGTCCCGCCGACGGCAACCCCGACACCGACGCCGACACCGACTGCAACGCCAACCCCGACCCCGTCTCCGACGCCGACGTCGCCGGGTGAGGAGGAGCCGGACGGGATCCCGCTGATCCCGATCGTCGTGGTCATCCTCCTGGTGCTTGCCCTGCTCGCGGCGCTGTACTTCCGCGGTGAGCCAGGATTCGGCGACCTCGGTGACTTCGGCGGCCGGTAAGCACGCGGCCCACCAGTCGTCGGGTTTCGACGACCTCGATACGCTGGACATCTTCTGTATTAACCTGGCTCATCCCACGGAGACGCATCCGCCTCGTGGATCGGCAATTCTAAACCCATCGCGTCCAGAGATTATCGTATGGCGACTGACGTGGAATCTGAGCCTGACGCCGTCGACCAACCCGTCGACACCCTGGCCGCGGAGCTGGGTGATGCGATCGCCGCACTCCCCGAACACGAGACGTTCCTGGAGGCCCGCGCTGCCGTCGAGGCCGACCCCGACGTGCAGGAGAAGATCCGGAGCTTCGAGCGTGCGCGGGAAGAGTTTCAACTCGCCCGCCAGACCGGCGATGCGACCCGGGAGGACCTGGCGGCCCTCCAGACCAGACAGGAGGAGCTCCACGCCGTCCCGGTGATGGAGGAGTACCTCGAGGCGAAGGACGATTTGCAAGGGCGACTCGAGGAGCTAAACGAGATCATCTCGGAGCGGCTCTCGGTCGATTTCGGCGGCGAGGCTGGCGGCTGCTGTCACGATTGAGTACGGGGTTGGTTGCATTCTCACGCGATTACGGATTGAATAGACGAGTCGACGGAGTGTCCTAATCAGTCCTGTTCGGCAGGATTCACACGCGAGACAGTACCTACGTCACGTCCGGAGCGGTGATCGTCTCCACGACGTCCAGTGCGTCGTCAAGTCGCACGTCGAGGTGATCACCGTCGACCTCGAATCTGAATTGCACGCGGAACGGATCATCTGATACCTCTTCCCTGGTTGGGCGGACAGTCGCCGCGGTGAGCACTTCCCACGTCCACGGTATCGTCACCACATCGTGATCAAAGAAGAACCCGGCCACTCCGGGGTGTTGGAGGAGATGGACCCAGGCGGGAACGACCGCGTCGAATCGGCAGATATCACACTCCCGGTGTGCCCACGTCGCGAAGACAGCGGTACACTCCTCACAGATCTCACCCTGTCCTCCCGTATGATCGTCACACGTTTCGATGGTAAGTGAGACAGGCCCAGCACACCGGGGACAGACACCGTCGTACATCGACGTGAATTGCGCGTTCCCCCACGCCATTGCAGCCCTGGCGACGGCGTCCGGAGCTCGATCCGCGACGCCAGCGGGGGGAAACGGCACCTCAGCGAGCACGCCGGGTCGGTCGTTGACGGGGATGTGTCCTTCCTCGCTCGCACACCAGACGGTGAGGGTCTCGTTCGCGTACTCCGCCTTGACCTGGTCGCCACAGTGTGGACACGACCCGGTGAGCTCCGCGGGCTCGAATGACGGATCGTGTGTTAATGTCCCGGAGATAACGGCCCCGATCACGTGTTCCCCGGCCATGCGTAAGTCGTACCCGTCGTCGGATTTCTCCACGAACTGGTCGAGGAGTTTCTCGAGGTGGTAGTTGAACTGCCCGGAATTCTGGATGCCGATGCGCTCTTTCAACTCCGAGTACGTAAGCGATCCATCGGCGTCCCAGAGTGCATACAAAATCTGGATCCTGGCTTCGTTCCCGAGGGCGGCAAACGCCTCGTCGGGGGCGACTCGTTCGGCGCCCGTTCCACCCGGATCCGTGGTCATGGCCATCCAATACGGTATAGGCCCTGTTAAGTGCTCCCTCACCGCATGATATCCAGGACTGGAATCCCGACTGGAGAGGCTCCCACCTACCAGTGGACCGTGGCGGAGTTCTGTCACCGTAACACGATAAATTTCCTTCACAGAACGCTTATTCCCGCATTCGTGGAAGCCTAGCCCTGTGAGATTTGTGCCAATCAAACCCACGCTACGTGTGAACAAAACGCAGTCACGATCTAGGATTCGTCGACGCTCTTTCCCATCCCGATGACGGTGACCGCCCACCCCGCTACTGCGGTGATCGAATCGTTCACACAGGAGATACACGGGGCTGTCCTGTGTCCTGGAGACGATGGATACGACGACGCTCGTGCGATTTTCAACGGAATGATCGACCGTAAGCCAGCAGTCATCGCTCGATGCACTGGCGCAGCGGATGTCATGGCCGCAGTTGATTTCGCGCGCGAACACGACCTGCTGCTGGCTGTCAAGGGTGGCGGGCACAACGTCGCGGGCACCGCGGTCTGCGACGATGGTCTGATGATCGATCTCTCCCCGATGTCGTCGGTGCGTGTCGACCCCGACAGGCAGACCGCCCGAGTCCGCCCTGGCGCGACGATGGCCGACCTCGACCATGAGACCCAGGCGTTCGGCCTCGTGATCCCTGGTGGTGTGGTGTCGACGACCGGTGTCGCTGGGCTCACTCTCGGCGGGGGGTTCGGGTATCTGTGTCGGCTATTTGGACTCACCATCGACAACCTCCGCTCGGTCGATATCGTGACGGCTGATGGGCGATTGCGCCACGCGAGCGAGTCAGAAAACCCCGACCTGTTCTGGGGTGTTCGTGGTGGAGGTGGAAACGTCGGCGTCGTCACGTCGTTCGAATTCGATCTCCACGAGTTCGGGCCGGACGTGCTCTCCGGCGACATCGTCTATCCGGCCGAGGACGCACCGCAGGTCCTCCGCCACTGGTGGGACGCCATTCGTGACGCGCCTGACGAACTCTCCGTCTGGGTGAGCTTCGCCCGGTGCCCGCCGGAACCAATCGTGCCAGCAGCGTATCACGGCGACCCAATCGCCGTTGTTTCTCCGACGTATGCGGGAGTGAGTGATGCCGGATACGGAGCAATCGAACCCTTCCGGACGTTCGGCGATCCCATCGTCGACATCGTCGAGCCCCAACCCTACGTGGAGCACCAGCAGGCAACCGACGAGAACTATCCGGCCGGCGATCGGTACTACTGGAAATCACACAACTTCACGGACCCGGACGAGGGTGTCTTCGATGTTCTCGCGGAGTACGCACGCACGGTCCCCGAACCGGAGACCGGGATGAACGGCTTCAACACCACGCATCTGGGCGGTGCAGTTAGTCGGGTGCCCGGTGACGCGACGGCGTATCCCCACCGGGATGCGGATTTCCTCGTGAACATCCCGACACGGTGGCAGAATCCCGACCGAGACGATGAATGCATTGCGTGGACGCGCGACCTGTTCGATGCCTTGGCACCATATGCGACTGGCGGCACCTACGTCAATCTCATCAGCGAGCGTGAGGGTGAGGAGGCGATGGCCTTTCGCGAGAACTACGAGCGCCTCGTCGAGCTGAAGACCAGATACGATCCGGACAACCTCTTCCGGATGAATCAGAATATTTCTCCTCGCAGGTGAGGAACCGCGGTTCCCTCCGCATTACTCGGACGGAGCCACCCTCCGAAGGACAGCAACGCACACCGGGTTGCAGATGCACTCCTAGGCCCCGTCCTCGTGGCCCTGCTCGTCGTCGGAGCACCTACTCGTCGTCAGGCGGCTGGATCTCGATGATGCCGTACGTACGCACTGCGATCTCGTGGTCGTGATAGGTGAAGGAGATCTCGCCCTCTCTGATCCTCTCCTCCGGATCGGTGGACTGAGCGAGGGCGTTGAGGGCGTCCGGATCGATCACCCGAAGCAGTGGATCCATGTCTTTCACATCGCGATCGGCGATCGTGGCGACCGCTTCGACGACAATCGTACTCGGGGGTGCTGTCGCTCTGGCGTACGTGACGTGATATGTGCCCGTCGGCTCGTGGTACCCGAGGGTCGATCGGGAGACGGAGCCGGGGTTAGTCATTGCGTTTCAGCGTGATCGGTGTCCAGCCACCGGGTGAACACCGGAAGCCGTGTACTGGGTATAACGGGTCGTACCGAATAAATGTGATTGTACGCAGCGTCCGCTACGACCCGTCACACCGGCTCATCGGTTCCAACTCCTCGACAGGTACGCTAGTGGCGAGGACTCTCTCGAACACATGGTCGGAAGGACAAAGGGCTCCGAACGGATAGCAGACCGGACATGCGAGCCGAGAGGCACCAGCGAACGGTCGGCGACACGACCGTCACCGGGCTGGGGATGGACGCCGAGACACGCTGTACCCACTATGATTCCCCCCGTGACGTCGTCGCTATTCGGTTCGCCTGTTGCGGTGTGTTCTACCCGTGCGTCACATGTCACGATTCTCTCGTCGAGCACGATCGGACCGTCTGGTCCGCAGACGAGTTCGACACCCGAGCTATCCTGTGTGGGGTGTGCGGGACACGACTGGCAATACGAACCTACCTCGACGCGGGGGACGTCTGTCCATCGTGTGGCGCAGGGTTCAACCCCAATTGTCGCGAGCATTACCCGTGCTACTTCGACGGTGCGTGAGGGTAGCCATCGCTTCCGGAAACCGAACACGTATTGCGTCCAGGGAAGTGCCTCGGGACATGCAGCGCGTCAGATTCAAGGACCCCGCCGGGTCGATTCGGCAGGGAACCTGGGAGGATGGAACCGTTACGTTCGCACAGCAGACGTACGACGTCGAGGAGGTCGACGTGCTCCCGCCGACGGAGCCATCGAAGATCGTCTGCGTCGGGTTGAACTACGCCGATCACGCCGAGGAGTCGGGCTCGGAGATCCCGGACCGGCCGCTGCTCTTCTTGAAGCCGCCGAATACCCTAGCTGCCCACGGCGACACCGTCACCCTTCCGGCCGGGAAGGATCGGATCGATTACGAGGCCGAACTCGGTGTCGTCATCGGCGACCAGTGTCGTCACGTCGACGCCACTGACGTGGACGAGGTCATCGCTGGCTACACCGCCGGCGTTGATCTCTCGAACAGGGACGATCAGCGCCAGGAGCGGAACTGGGTGCGGGGGAAGGCGTTCGACAACGCGGCCCCGATCGGGCCGACCGTCGCGACACCGGATGAGGTGCCGGCGGAGCCCTCGATCGAGCTCAGGCTCAACGGCGAGACCCGACAGGAGTCGACGCTGGCGGAGCTCATCTTCCCCGTCCCCGAGCTGATCGAGGAGATCACGACGTACGTCACGCTCGAACCCGGTGACGTGATCCTCACAGGTACACCCGCCGGTGTCGGTGCACTGGCCGATGGCGACACCGTCGAAGTCGACATCGAAGGCATCCCGACGCTCCGGCACGACGTTCGACTCCCCTGAGGCGGTCAGTCGGTCACGTCAACGAGGTCGCCGACCTGCTCGCCCAGGTCCGCGAGGTCGTCGTTGATGTCGTCTCCGGAACTCTCTCCGGGGAGAATATCGCCGAGCGCAGCGCCAAACGCCGCCACTGACCAGACCGCGCTCACCCGGGCGAGGGCGACGAGTGGATCCTCCCAGCCGTCGACCCGGCCCCACATCGTCATGAGGATCGCGGCGGTGATGAACGAGACGAGCGCGATGCCGACGAGTCGACGGGGGAAGAGCCCGAATAACGGGCGGCTCACTTCGACCTCCTGCGGGCCCGTCCAGTACACGAGTGCAGCTACCACCGTGAGCACGAACACCCCATTCACGAGGAGGAAGATCGGGAATCCGGAGACGTGTAAGGAGAGGAAGTACGCGGCGACGTCGAACACGCCGTCCTCGACGAGGAGCGGGATCGAAAAGAAGACACTCCCGACGAAGGCTTCCGCGATATCCCGTGAGGTGTACTTCCTGATGTGATCCCCGAATCCCTCGGTGAGGGTGGCCTCGGTCGTTCGCGTCCTGATCTGGCGGAGCTCCCTGGCCCGTTCGTTTTCCGTGACGATGGCTTCCAAGTCGTCGAACTGGTCGTGTAACTCGGCAACGAGTGCGCCGTCATCGGTCTGCTCCGTGACCTCGTCTCCAACCGTGGAATCTGACCCGTCGCGTCTCCCCTGGGTGGTCGAGGTGGAATCGCCAACAGTGGTATCCTCCGGTAAGTACTGCTCGCGGATCGGTTCGGGGACCGGGTCTTCGGAGATGATGTCGCCGAGTGCGGCTCCCAGCGAGCCCACGGTCCAGAGGACGGTGATCCGCGCGATCGCTTCCGTCGGCTGGCTCCAGTCGCCGACACGGCCCCAGACGGTCATCAACGCTGCAGAGACAACGAAGGAGACGACGAGGATCATAGTCACCCGCACCGGGATCACTTCGAACAGCCGGTTGACTTCTTCCCGGTCCCGCCCCGTCCACTCGACGAGTGCGTACGTCATGACGACCACGAACACCGTGTTGGCGATGAGGAAGACCGGGATTCCGGAGATCGTCGATCCGAACAGGTGGTCGGCAATATCGAAGATGCCGTCCTCGACGAGCAACGGAGAGGCGAAGATGACACTCCCGACGAACGCCTCAGCCGCGTCGCGTGGATCGAGCCGTCGAACACCCGACGGGAGGAGTCCTCGTTCACCCGCGGCGACGAGAACCCGTTTCGTCTCCCTGATCTCCTCGCGAGCCTCCGCTCCGACTGTCGTCGAGAGGTCGTCGAGATCGTCGATGAGTTCGTCGAGCTCGGGTGGCTCGGACGAGTCGCGGTCCGACGGTGATGCGTCACCCATGGGTGTGACGGTGATAGTGATCGCCACCCTTCCCCCTTCTCCTGGGTGAAACGGCGCCGCGTTCGGGCATGGTGGGTTCTCGCGAGGCGGTGTCATAAAACGGACGCCTCCGGGCACAGGAGACAGCAACGCACCCAGTTCAGTCACTGATATCTGCCGCAAACCCTTTTTAACCGGGGGGTGATTTCTTCCCTCAATGAGCGACCTTGCCGACGCCCTGGGGGGGCTTGTTTCGGACATCGATGCGCTCGCGCTCTTCTCGCCGTCGGTCTCCGAACACGAGACGTACCGGAATGCCATCACGGAAGACGAGGACGACGGCGGTGACATCGATCTGTTTGTCGTCGGCCCCGAGAACGTGGTGGACGCCGACCGCTTCATCGAGCTTCCCCTCCAGTTTCAGGACGTTCGCGATCGCATTCGCTTCGGTATCGAGGGGGCCATGGACCAGGGCCTGATCGACGACGGGGATACGATCACCTGCCTCACGAGCGTGTTCGCGGACGACCTCGATACACTCTCGAGAGTTCGCGTCGGCGAGTCACTCCACACCGGGATTTACGACCTGTTCGTGAACTCTCGTGCGGAGGCGGGCGTCATTCGCGACGTCCTCGAGCTCGTGATCGAACTCGGGAAGAAAGGCCAGAAAGGCGAGCCGGTCGGGGCCCTGTTCATCGTCGGCGATGCGGGCAAGGTGATGAACAAATCTCGCCCCCTCAGCTACAATCCGTTCGAGAAATCCCACGTCCACGTCGGCGACTCCATCGTGAACGTCATGCTGAAGGAATTCTCCCGTCTCGATGGCGCATTCGTCATCTCCGACTCGGGGAAGATCGTCTCCGCGTACCGGTACCTGGAACCCTCCGCGGAGGGGATCGACATCCCGAAGGGGCTCGGCACTCGTCACATGGCGGCCGCCGCGATCTCCCGTGACACGAACGCCATCGCGGCCGTCCTCTCCGAATCCGACGGGCTCGTACGTGCCTTCAAGGGCGGTGAACTCGTCCTCGAGCTCGATCCGGAGGCGTATTGATGCCATCACCGTGGTCGCTCCTCGTCGTCGACTGGCTTGGCGACGCCCTCGAGACCGATATCGCCTTCGCTGGCATCGTGTTGCTCCTCGGTATCATCCTCGGGCTCATCGCAGACCGGCTGAACCGTCGCGTCCTGACGAGCCTGGGCGTCCCCGAGGCGGTGGAGGGGACGGCGTTCGAGCGAACGATGCGTGGCTTCGGCACGTCGACCGTGTCCATCGTCGCCCGCCTCAGCATGTGGTTCATCATCGGCGTCGCGGTCTTCGCCGCGCTCTCGGTCGCCGAACTCCGGTACACGGAGGCGTTCTGGACCCGGATAACCGCGTTTCTCCCCGAAGTGTTCGTCGCTATCCTCGTATTGATCATCGGAATCGTCGTCGGTGACAAAGTCGAGCTCGCGTTCTCGGAGCGCCTCAGGGGAATCAAACTCCCCCAAGTGTCGATCCTACCCCGACTGGCGAAGTACAGCGTCGTCTATCTCGCTGTCCTCATCGCCCTGAGTCAGGTCGGCGTGGCGACGGACGCGCTGATCGTCCTGCTCGCGGCGTTCCTCGTCGCTGCCATCGTGTTCCCTCTCGTTGCCTTCCGGGACCTGCTTCGTTCAGGTGCAGCGGGCATCTATCTCCTGCTCCATCAGCCCTACAGCATCGGCGACGAAGTCCAGATCGGCGAGTACGAGGGCATCGTCCAGGAGGTCACGGTCTTCGTCACCCGCGTCGAAACGGACGGCGAAGAATTCGTCGTGCCAAATCAGATGATCTTCGAAGACGGGATCGCCCGCGCCCGGAAGTAATCACACGTTCTCGACCCGCGAGACCACTTCGGCGGGAACCCCGGCGACAGTTGCCCCGGCCGGGACGTCCTCGACGACGAGCGAATTGGCAGCGACCCGGGCCCCCTCACCTATCGTCACGCCCGGGAGCACGATCACCCCGGCTCCGACCATCGCTCTTCTCCCGATCACGACCTCGCCCGTCCGGTACTCGTCCTGGAGGAACTCGTGACACAGCACCGTTGCGTCGTAGCCGATGATCGCGTGATCCCGGATGGTGATGTACTCCGGCCAAAACACGTCAGGCGTGGACTCGAGCGCCCAGGCGACCCCGTTCCCGACCGTCATGCCGAGTCGGCGAAAGAGCCAGTTCTTGAGCCACAAGCTCGGCGCGTAGCGGGCGAGCACGATCACGACGAGATTGAACGCGACTCTGAACGGGTTGCGCACGCGCCACCACTGGCGCAGCGAGTTGTCGTCCCCCCGCACCGGGTGATGCGTCATCCGGTCGTGACGGTCCGGCCGATCGCCTGGCACGCGCCGGAATAGGGAGGGCGATGGTTTGAAGGTATCTTAATGCCGTCAGTCTCGACCGCTCGTGAAAACACACCGCCCCCGGTCAGTCATCGGTCGGACTGTCCTCTTCGCCATGACCGTCGGGCGTCGGGGTCTCCTCCGGGCTCACTTCACGGACTCGAATCCCCTTCTCGGCCAGGTGTCGCATTCTTCGACGGGCGAAGTCCTCTTCGGGAGTCCCGCGTGTGGCGAGGGCGAACATCCTCGCTCGACCGATCGGTCGCATGGTTCTGCCCGCCCGTTGGGCCCCCTGCCGACGGGAGCCGCCGAGGCCGGATGCTGCGATGGCGATTTCCGCCTGTGGGAGGTCGATGCCCTCATCGCCGATCCGAGAGACGATCAGCACGTCCCGTGGCCCGCTCCTGAATTCTTCGAAGAGGCGCTGTCTGCGCGCGTGCGGTGTCTCCCCAGAAATGAACGGGACGCCGAGCTCCTCTGCGAGAAGGTCCCCCTGGGCGAGGTATTCCACGAAGATCAGGGCTTTGCCGTGGTGCTCGCGGAGGATATGCTGGATTTCGTCGACCTTCGCGGGATTCGTGGCCGCAACCTGGTGTCGCTCACGGCCCTCCGCGGCGACGTAGGCGTTTCGGGCCTCGTCCGATCCCCAGGGAACGTACCGGATCTCGACTTCCGGTTCGGCGACGTACCCCGCATCGAAGAGCGCGCTCCAGTCGGTCCCGATCGGGGGGCCGATGAGCGTAAAGATCTCCTCTTCCATGTCATCCTCCCGGATCGGTGTCGCCGACAGCCCGATCCGGTGTCTCGTCTGCAGATCGGCCGTCCGCGAGTAGATCGGGCTGGGGATGTGATGGACTTCCTCGTGGATCACCAGCCCCCACTCCCGCTCCTCG
>CAZEDI010000035.1:0-21023 GCA_964510865.1 uncultured Halobacteriales archaeon | reverse complement strand
GTTCCTCGTCGTATTGAATACTCATCCTTCGTCCTCCTCGATGTCGCTCGGGCCTTTCGCCTGCGCACGGACGGTGATGTTCGTCCCGTCCAGCTCATCACCGAGTTCGGCCAATATGTCGTCTTCGTCGTCCGTAATAGCTTCGGGGTTGTCTACCTGCCACTTGAACTTGAGTTCGATACGTTTCTCGCCGCCGGCACGGCCGCTGAATCCTTCGGGACTCTGGTCGAGTGTCGTGAATGCCTCCAGCGGTCCATTGAAGTCCGCACTGAAGTTGGCGTCGCCGTCGCCCATGTTGGCCCGGCTCTTGTAGGTGAGATCCACAGACACGTTCTCACTCCGGGACTTCACGGGCGAACGCTGTGCGACGAACGAACCGTGTTTGAACGGTTCGTCACCTTCGATATCGAGGATGAGCGACGATACGCCGGGCGTCGAGTCGCTTCCTGCCTGCGAGACTGCGTGACTTCGAATTTCTGTGAAGGCACGCTTTACCGCCATCGAGCCTGTCGATTTGTTCCACGGCTTGATCCCCCCACTACAATCCTCGCACGTGATCGGCTCGTCCACTTTGGACGTGCCCTCGATCGTCTTCCCACACTCACTACAGGTGGCGGGTTTCGACCGGCACTCCTCACAGAGGGAATGCGGGCTGCTCTCCGGAAGTTCCGCGCCGCAGTTGTCACACTCTGTGGCTTTCGGCGGTTCGATCTCGTCGCCGTGCTGTTCCAGGAGGGCGTCGATGCTCTCGAACACCTCGTACTCTTCACCGATCTTGACCTGTGAATCGGTGATCGACGTCGTGACGTCCGGCGACTCGGGGAGCGGGCGGTCGTAGTTCCAGTTGTCGGGCTGGCTCTGTGCGTTCCAGTATGCGGTTCCCGTTTCGCTGTCCCAGTACGCGTATCCGTGATCGGAGACCATTCGAGCAATGGTCTTTCGAAGCGGCTTCGTACTTAAGAGGAAGGGCAGCCCCGGTTTCCGTGCGAATTGGGCTTCGAGTGCTCCGGTTGTCATCCACTTTTTTTGGCTCTGCCAGAGTTTCTGTTCGAACCAGACCTTCCCTTTCGGTTGGTCATCGTCACGGATGATGCGGTTCATGTCCTCCATCGTCGTCCGAACCGCATCGACGAGCTTCGTGCCGCCGCCTGCGTCCACCGACGTGATCGTTACGTGCGTGAGTCCGTCGTCGCCCACGTAGAACAGGTGCCGGTAGACGTTACGAACGCTCTCCCCGAGGAGCCCCCGTGCCTCGTCTTCACGTTCCCGAAGTTCCTGGAGTTGCTCGTCGGAGAGGTCAGCCGCCTGCTGGGAGTCATCGCGGAGGTCCTCGATCGCCTCTAGCCGAGTTGACTGGTCGATCGCGTTATCCATCAGCTCTGAGTCGGGGCCGAGGAACAGAACGTAATTCTTGTAGGACCGACTTTGCACCTTGCCACCGTGCTTCGCCGCCGTTTTCTCATATAGCTCCTGCACCTTGTCTGGGACAGTTGTTCCCTGGCTTCGTTCACCTTGAACTGGAGCGGTGAGTGCATGCATCACTCCGATCAGCGGGTTCGAGGCGTGGTCTTTCAGGTCGGCCGGTTCCTCGGGGAACATCGAAACGTCGAAGCCACCCCCGCCTTGCTTTGGGACTTCCCGCTCCAGTCTGGCCTCAAACCGACTACGGGCCACCTCTTCGGAGGTGTTCTGGATTCGCTGATCAATGATCCGAATGAGGTTCGGTTCGGCTTTGAACCGGATCTGATCCTCGTCGTAGAGATAGTAACAAGCGACGTTCATATCGTCCCCACCGAGGTTCTTCACCGCATTGTCGTAATGATCGAAGGAAACGTCGGGATGTCCGACTGCCTCGTTCAAGCCCCGTCGAGCAATCCCTGAGGCTTGCTCCCCGAACGCCAAACTGTTCCACAGAACAGTCGTGGTAACGTGGGACCCCAGCGCTGGAATCCCTTTCTCGGTCCACTTCTGATCCTCGAGCTGGGCGTGGGCCGTCCCATCGCGATTAAAGATGTCGGCCCTGACTGCAGCACTGAGGTCGACGAACTCGAACAACGATTCATTGAGAGTGGATCGAATGCTTCCGTCCGGCGCGTCGTCTGCGGGGGTGAGGTCGTACAGTCGGAGGAAGTGCCGGTCGTACTCGTCTGGTCGGTTGTTCCAGAGATGATGGATCGCCCGACCAAGGAGCTTCAGTGCCCCTCGTGTCCGTTGGAAATCCGGAATCGTGTCGATCTTCTCTGTAAGGGTTTCGATGACGCTCGGGTGGAACGGGTACTCACGTTCGAGTTTCGTTCGGTAGCTGTCGTCGCTTACATCCTGAGGGAATTGACGCGGTGCTTCGTCATAGAAGTGGAAATACTGTTCTGAAACTGTTGCAGCGGTCTCGGTGTCGATCTCGTCGAAGAGACGGTGTTGGAGGACCGCCCCGACCTCGGTTTCACCCGTGGGTGTGATCACCTTTTGCTGGCGCTGCACCACAGCGTCCAACTCGTCGACTAACCCGCGCACCTCCTCGGCTTCCTCCGTGAAAGCCGAGTCGGCGATACTGTAGATGACCGTCAGTGTATCGACCTGCGAAGCTGTCTCCAAAAGCGATTTCATGAAGGAGACCGTCTGGCTCGCGAGTGTCGCCTCGCCGACCTCCAGTGTCGACGCGTCCTCCAGATACTCAGCGATCTCGTCAATGAGGACCACAGATGGCTGGTCGCCCAACTCCAAGAGATCTTTCAGTGTGTTCTGACCGGGGGCTTGCCGATCACGGTCATACTCTTCGATCTCGCGGTACCCATCCAGACCGAACAACTGGTAGGCGATCTCCCCCCACATCGTGTTCGTATCGGGGGCGTTCGGGTCTGTTCGACTACTCCGTGCACTACGAGCATCCACGTGTCCCCCGACGAAAACGGCGGAATTGGCATCGAGTCCTTCGTCCACTGACTCAAGATAATCAGTAGCCAGTTCATCCTTTGCGACGAACTTGGCCAGATCCCCGATGTCTGTCGGACTATTCGCGAGGTGATAGGAGGCAATGAGGTCGTGAGTTTTCCCTCCGCCGAACGTGGTATCGAGACAGAGAATGCTGCTCTTGTACCCGTGTGTGTCTTTGTCTGCAGCTGCCAAGAACCGCCCGGAGAGGTTGCTCAGCAGCGTTGTCAGCCCTTCTGTAGGGTAGGTCGTATCGAAAAAGTCGTCAGCGTCTCGATAAACTGAAGCCGCTTCATCCGGTTCGTGGGCAACAGAGCCAAGGTTCGCCGCGAATTGTTCCTCCTCCAATGTGCCTTCAATGACGTCCTGTCGAGGTTGACACGCCTCGAATAGGGGAACCAATCCTTTCTGTTGGCTCATTGTCTGGCTTCACCTGCATGGCACGCGAACTTAAAGGTTCGATGGAACTTGAAATGGATTCGCTTGGAACCGGGGACACAGGGATCTAGCTTGCTGAATCAGACTGCAATCCTTCTTCAGATCTTTGCCACCGGACGTGCGAACTCGCGTGGGGGAGTAGAATCAGCCCGATTGAAATGAGTACTTCAAAGGACACAAGCTGAACGAATCAATCACACAAAGGTGTGTAATTCAGTCGCCTTACCCGGATTCGAGATATTTTCCAAACCGCTTGTTGAATTCCTCCCCCAGTATATCGGTCAACTCATCATCTTCATTGATCCGGTCATACATCGCCTCCACTTCTTCCTCATCAACGTCGGTCACTCGAGGAATTATTCTCATAATCAATACATATGAGGCACCGACGGCTACTGCCGCGGCCACTGCTCCTTTCAACCCGTACTTGTCGTACCCGAACATCACCGCCTGGATGACGATCGTAACAGTGTCAACCATAGGGAGTGTCTTCCTCAACATCACATATTATTTTTCGTGCTACCTCGGCGATGATAATCGACATGCTACTGAAATCAGGGATTGTAACTCCGGTGGGGATTTTACGATTTGTCCCGATTTGGGATCAGCGATGAGGAAAGTACGTTCAAACCAGTTCGCAACCATCTCCATTCCATGACCCGCCTTTGGATCACCAACGGCTCCACGTCTCTAGCCCCGATAGTGAACACCCTCAACGCTGCCTGCGAGGACGGCTACCACCCGACGGACATCTACATCCTCGAGAACCCCGGCATCGAGGACGTCACCAGCAAAGCCACCGATCTCATGCAGACTATCGTCACCGAGACCGGCGGCGAGGAACCACAGGTAACCACCGAATCCCTCGAGGACGAACTCGACTTCCAGGGCATCGCCGCCTACCTCCGCGACACCATCAAATCGGCCCAGGACCCCGACGACCAGATCGCCATTGACGTCACCCCGGGCCGACGGTTCTGGGCGATCATCAGCTTCAGAGCCGGCCACGAGTACGGCGTCGACCACCTCTACTACGGCCACCTCCTGACCAAGACCTACTACGAGACGGCCTATCCGGCCATCCCCCGCACGGCAATGAACCTCATCGACTTCACGGAGGCGGTGTAGATGCACCTCCGACGCGACCAGCTGACGATTCTGTTCAACCGCCTGTACGACGCCGGCCACGAGCGCCTCGAGGTCGCCCACCCGGCCGACGAGATCGGCACGCTGCTCACCGTCGAGCTCGGCAGCCACGACGACTGCACCGTCCGGTTCGACACCGACCGCGACGATTACATCGACGCCACCGAGGACATCCGCACCAGCTACGCCGAGGCGGTCTACGACGACCTCCCCTCGCCCGCCCAGTACGTGAAGGCCGTCCTGGCGAGCGGCATCATCCCCGTCGCCAACCGCGACGAGGTCGAGGCGTTCCTCGAGCGCTACGGCGACCCGGACCTGATGGCCGGCCACCCGCCGGTGGTCGCGGGCGTCGACACCAACCTCCTGCCGTGGCGCATCGACGAGATCCTCGGCCTCCGAGACCCCGATGCCGGCATCGGCTACGTCAACGGGTTCGTGCTCGCCGGCGGCGTCCGCGACGAACTGGACTGGGACTACAAGTGCGGCGACACCGACCCGTTCGAGGAGGCCTACGACGACCGGTTCGCGGAGTACTGGAACCAGCCGGTCGGGGACGCCCGGATCGGGCGGCTGGGGCTGAACGCCTACCGGAAGATCCGCGACATCGAGGAGGCCGACGAGATCGACTCCGGCACCGGCGACGAGGCAATCGTCGCAGCCTACGACGAGTACGACGACGAGCACCGCAACGACGTCATCCTGTTCAGCAACGACCGCAACTTCGTCGAGCGGGCGAGGAGCCACACCCTGCTGGGCCAGCACGTCGAGTTGCCGAAGGAGCTGCCTCGGGAGGCGACGGCGTCGTGGCGCCAGGTCGAGCAGCTGGTGTACACCTTGGCTATCGTGTTCGGGGTCATCGAGGTGCCCAAGACGACGGTGTTCGGGGTGTGGCGGGGGAAGGACGGGATGGACTGGCGGGAGGAACGAGTGGAGGTGGACTGTCGGAGTACGACGATCGAGCCAAACCTCTACTCAGATCTGACCATCGTTGATACGTACCGATCCCTCGAGGAGGAATGATTGTAATTTGTTGCTGATCCACGGTTAGTTCCCCTCGAGGAGGAAACTAGCCCACTATTCAATTTGACGTGGATTACTCCTCCACTTCGAAGTGGTCATAGAGCCGATCAAGCGTGAACCGGTTCCGTAGCTTGGTTACGGTGTTCTGATTCGCGTACATTCCTGTTTCCCAGTAAGCATCTTCTATTGGGCGAGTATCGATCCATTCCACACCGACAACATACTCGCGCTGGGATTCATCATGTGCGTTCTCATCCATAGCCGGTGCGTCGAGATCTACGTCGAGAATGTTCATCGCCCCGGATGGTGTGTCTACCTCAAAGTCGGTAACGGGTGTCTTTTCTTGGGTCACCGTCCCGACACCGACGTAGCCTTCACCAGGGATATGGGCGAATATGCGGTCGCCAACTGAGAGCTGGTCCATCGTCCGGCTGTACCACTCACCTTGTCCCCCGGAAATGAATCCGTACTCCTGGGCATCATCCCACGACCGGTGTCTCCCATGCCCGAATGAGACGTGATAATCGCGACCGTTCCATGATTCCCGTTTGCTTGGTGGCTCGGGTGTTTCCTGAGGATCGATGAGCCATGTTCGGCCGATGTACTCCCGGCCATTGTTCCGGTAGTAGTTGAAACGAATGGCGTTTACCGGGACGCTATACTCATCGGCTAGGTATTCGATGATTCGTTCAGTTCCCGCATCTAGTTCTGATGCGACGATCGTGATGCTATGTGTCTGATTGACGTCCTCAGGAACACCGAACTCGCCTTCCGGACGAGCGCCACCGAATCGCTCCCCAAATGCCTCCTCGAATTCCCGCGTGTTGTCGAAATCCTCGAATATATCGACGATGTCATCATAGGTTAGTTCGCGAACCCATGCAGCGTAGTCGAGTGCTTGGGCCACGACATCCCGAGGCGTCCGGTTTCGTTTGAGTTCGATGATGTGGAGGTCACCCTCTGCATCGATTCCAAGCAGATCCAACCGCTTCCCGCCCGCAGTCCGAAGCTGGCGACCTACTATGAGAAGGTCTCGGCCCAATAGACCGGGGTCTTCAACGAGTAGCTGCTCGAGACGTGACTCGTCGTCGAGTTTGTCCGCCGTGAGGCGTTGATAATCATCATCGATGCGCCATAGTCCGAACTCGATCGGCATGAGTCCTCATCACGGTCTTTTGATATTAAAACAGTGGATGCCGACCGTTCATCACGACGATTGTACGGCAATATCATCACCCTCCTAGCTCCCATCCGTAGCAGATGCCGTTCCTATACGGAGTATGACCTTGTAGTGACACCAGGCACGAACACCACTATGAATTGTATAGCGCCTGAAAGGCAGGGCGAAACCCAATAACACGAATTTAATTTTCAGAATCGTCGTCATCGAGCCAAGCACCGAAATCAATGTCAGTCATAGTTCGCATAGCCCTACTGAACCCATCTTCGGACCGTTCCAGGAAATAGGGCAACAGTTGGTCGATATCGAACAGCTCGTCTGCTAGGGCCATTTCGGGGTTTTCACTGGCTGCACAGCGATCATCCACCATCTGTAGGTGCCGATCCACGGTTTTCCGTGAGACTCCCACCTGCTCCGCGATGTCCTTCTTATTCGTATCGCGCGCTCTGAGTTGGATTATCTTGCGGTGTTCCTTGTCCGTGACTGTCTTCGCTGGCATTGTGTGGGTTGTTTGGGACCAACCGTAATCAATGTGTCTAATATGGCATACAATGGGACATTTATTGTACCATGAATGCCTCATTATTAGGCTCGAAGTACACATTATGGGTAACTACTAAGTGGCTGGGTTTTAATTGGTGTGGTATGGTGGGGAACTCCGCCGGACCGCCAGGCCGGGACATTCCACCATGGTAGGGGACCCATGAGCATTGAACCAACCTCGAACGAGATCGCTGACCAGTTCAACAAAATGCACGAACCACCGGAGGAGTACTCCGTGAAGTGGGCATCCGCCAAGCGATGGAACTACGATGCAACGTACGACGTGAAGGAGTTTCGAACGGGCGAAGGAGGAAAGCCCATGCTACTCATCGAGGGCCCGGGTGGTGGGGAGTACATAATCGATTCGAATCCCGTCGGGCAACCGAAGGTCCGGTATCCGAAAGATGGTCGGGAAGACCGGCTGGCTGAGATCGAAATCTATGGTCGCCAGTTCAGTTGGCGACATCGCATTATGAAAACCCTCGCTGCTGCCACAAGCGCTATCGCCGAATAAGATTCGACGAGTTTGGCGTCTCCCCTTTTGCCAACAATACCTTGTTGGGAAGTGACCTCCTCAGTGCCACCCGCTGTAAATCTCGTCCATTTTGCCAATCGGTGTGCAACGTCTAAACACAGACCGGAGGAGGTTGACAACACCGAATTTAGTTCGCCCTCCTCAAACCCTGCCAACTACCGTACTTCTGAAATCGGCTCTCGCCATTTCCCGAAATCCCCGTCCATATCTATTTACATTCGGCTTGACTGTCTGTCAGAATATGCCTGACCGACTTTCTGACGCGGAAGTTAGACAACTGGTTACTACCTATTTCGAAACGGTAGACCTCGAGGGCCGTCGAGCTCCGGACGAGCAAACTCGGAAGGCGGTTGTAACCCTTGCTGAGAAAATCGTTGAGCACTACGACCAACGAGCTGGCACGAACGAACTTTCAACGCTCTATCGACTCTGTCAAGTTTCAGAACGAGCTGGGGCGGACAACAAACGAGAACGAGTAGGCCAGCTCGACTTACCCGAAGACGCCATACAAGAGGTTAGACAGTATATCGACAAATCCATCGGCATCGTCGGGGGTGGGCGGGCACAGATCCAGGTTCCGGAAGCTCACGAGGACGCTGGCTACACACTCCTCACGACGTTAGTCAAATCCGACGACCTCACCGACCTGGATGACGCCATCGACACGTTTGCTGACTTGAACCTTCCTGGCGTGCAAGCTGGCGTCATGTCCCCGATCTTCTACTTTCTCCATCCAACGAAATACCCGATTATCAATGGCGCCTCCAAAGAGGGAATGGAGATCGCTGGCGGCTATGATATCAGCTCAGCTCTCTCCGACTATACCTCTGAGGCCGCAAAGTACCGAGAGTTTCGTGACAAATTCGAACTCAATGAGAATGATGGCAACCTCCGCGATCTAGACGGGTTCTTCTATTTACTCGCTCATGACGAGCTCGAACCGTCGCGCCCGAAAATCTGGATCGAGAAAACCGCGATCCATGGGGAGTGGAAGGAACCTGGAAACTCGGAGTTCTCGCTTGGTAGCGCACTCGTGTCGCCCCAAGAATCGGCTGCAGGTGGGGATATCTATTGGCCACTCGAGGACGCCGAGGTTGGGGACATCATCCTCCACCTGTTGAAGGATGAGTATGCGATTGTTGGCGCTTCTGTCGTGGAATCGGAGCTCATCACCGATGCAGAATTCCCCGACCACATCGAATCTCGCTGGGAACCTCAGCAACAGGAACAAGGTGGGTATCTCCGGAAGCTCGGCAACTTCGAAGAATTCGATACGCCGATTGATCTAAAGGACGATCTGTTCAATCCAGACAAATACACTGCAGAACTCAAAGACATCCGGGCGGACCACTCCCACCTCTTCTATTCAAAAACCCTCAAACTCGTGGAGGGCGGGTATTTGTCTGTCTGTCCGGATCCCCTTGCTGCCGTGCTTGCGGATGCTTCGCCCGACCTCGAAGCAGCCCTGACCGAACGCGGCTATTCTCCGGACGAGTTCGAAGCAACTCCTGAATCACCGGGCGATACGACCCGGTATTATTGGGCAAATACGGGGGTTGACGATTGGCACCATGAAGGTGGCCAGATGTTCTATACTGCGGAGAACAAGGAGGGGAGACCCCGGAACAACCAGGAGGGGTTCAAACAAGCCACGCCCGGAGATGAAGTCGTAATCTATCGAATGTCGCCAGTACAGCAGGTCGTCGGCCGGGGTCACGTCGCCGAAGGCTATCACGAAGCCTATTCCGACTATCTCGATAAAGAGGCCCCTGGCGTAACGATCGAGTGGGACGAGCCCGTGGACGGGGCTACCTGGGATCTCATCGAATCAGACCCCGAGTTGGCCGAGTGCTCGGTAGTCACCTCTGACAACAATTACTATCTCGCCACGATCACGGAACCCGAATTCGAACGGGTACTCGAGCTCGGAAACCTCCGCCGTTATGTGGAATACGATGACGACCTCTCGGTTCCAAACGACGCCATCACGGTCCCCCAGGGCGACCTCTACTTCGAGGACTGGGACCGGATCCAGACACGCATCGAACGGGCACTACGTTCGGGAAGCCACATCCTCCTCTTTGGTCCGCCTGGCACGGGAAAAACCGAACTTGCTCGGCAGGTCTGTGAAGGATCAGTCGGTTCAGACGACTACGAGTTAGTCACGGCCTCGGCAGATTGGTCCACGTTCGATACCGTTGGCGGGTATCAAACCACGTCAGAAAACACATTGGAGTTTGAACCCGGACTCATCCTGGATCGATTCCATGCAGACGAGGAGGGAACCCCGTCCAACGAGTGGCTGATAATCGATGAACTGAATCGTGCAGATATCGATAAAGCGTTCGGCGCGTTGTTCTCGGCGTTAACGGGTGAGAGTGTGACGCTCTCCTTCGATGGCGAAGATGGCCAACCGATCGAGATTCTCGATGCGTCACGGGATGACGAACCCGTCCGATCCACTCGATACTATATTCCCGACGACTGGCGGATGCTCGCCACCATCAATACGCTCGACAAGACCTCACTGTACGAAATGAGCTATGCGTTCATGCGTCGGTGGGCCTTCATCCCGGTTGGCATTCCGGAATTCCCGGAGGGGTTCGACGAGGAAGCGATCCGTGAACTGGTCGATCTCGTCGAATCGTATGTGGACGTCTGGGCTGTCGGCGACGAAACCTTGGGACGGGTCGATGCCCACTACGAACCGGTCGGCCGCATCTGGCAAGCCGTCAACGAAGAACGGGCCATCGGGCCGGCGATCGTCGAAGACATCTATCGATACGTCGCGAGGGCCACATCCCCGAGTGAAGCCGACTATGTGTCACCGATAATCATGTTCGTGTTTCCACAACTGGAGGGCCTCCGGCGACAACAGCTCGAGGCGGTCCTCACCGACGTGTCCGAAATCATTCCGGGCGACAGTACAGAACTCTGGACCGTCGCCCAGGACTTCTTCCAACAGGACCTGAGCCCTGAGGTCGAGTGACAGCGATGGCTAAAACTCCCCCGGAGGAAATCCGCGATGCCGTCGCGGAAAATTTCCACACGTACCTTCGCAAGGGGGCCCGGTTCGACCGCGTCATCGGCGCAGCTCATCCGGATCTGGCGATCGACGACATCGAAACGCTCCTTCGTATTCACTTCGTGCTCACTGAACGGGCCGAGGAGGCAGGGACCGTGGGGGTGGTGGATTTCGTCCAGGAGTTGGAAGACCGGATCCGCCGGATGAAAACCTCGACGACGTCGGCGTCATTCGAACGCCGGGGCGAAGTGCGGGGCCACATCGATTGGCAACAGACCATCAAGACCCGGTCTCGATCGGGCCGGCTGGACGAACCGATATACATCACGGATCAGCCCGAGGAAGACTACGACATTTGGGAGAACCTGGTCCTCAAACGTCTCCTGAGTATCATCCGGGCGATCGTCTTCGAGGACCTCGAATACGCCCTGAATGACCCCGCTGGATACGGGTGGTTGGATGCCTGGATAGCAAGTGATTCGATCCGTTCCCAGGAGGCGGAGTCGTTGGCAGACATGTTCAAGCGAGTGTTCGAGCGGAACATCTACCTCCAGCGTATCGACGTTGACTCGGCCGAGATCACCGACAGGATGATCGAGGGGGTCAAGCAATCCCGGTCGCCGTTCTACCAGGAGGCTGCGATGCTTCTCGACCGCTACCGGCAACTGATGCAGGGGGAACTCGAGAGTACGGAGGCGCGGCAGCTCCTTGATAACACGATAATCGCCCCGGACAACCCGGACGTCCTGTTCGAGCTCTACTGGATCTTTCGGCTCTTGGCAACCTACGAAGAAGTGGAGTATCGGGTGCTCCAACCGACGAAAGACGATCCCTCAGTCATCGCGGAGTGGGTGGAGGGAGACACCCGCTACGTGATGTCCCACGATTCGACTGGGACCGCCCTGACCTTCGATGAGTCGATCGAACCAACCGAGATCGATAGTGATGGATACCTCTTCCGGATGAACGAGGTGTTGTCCCGGTGGGAGGAGTTGTCTGAGACGCTGTTCAACAGGGGAACCTCCAACTCGTTGTGGGGCGGTCGGCCGGATATCGTTCTGGAACGGTTTCGTGAAAACACCGCGGGTGACTGGGAGCTGGAGTCCGCGTTCCTGGGAGAGGTGAAATACACTAATACTATGGATTATGCTGCGACGGGGCTCCGGGAACTTCTGGAGTACATGGCGTTTGCCCGCCGCGATGAATCCAGCAAGCAATATCTCGAGGACACGATATCGGTCCTCGAGTCGGAAGCTGTGGAGGGACTCCTCTTCGTCGATAATCTGGACATCGAGACACCGGCTCCCGACTCGATCAGCGTCGTCCAATACTCCGATCCCCTACACCAGGTCCTTCAGGAATAGATCCGAGCTGGTCACCTCCCCTTCTTCCCCGATGGCCCACGGAGAGATCCAGTCAACGCCTGCATCATGTGGGGACCCATGCGGTTTCCGCTGGCAGCGGGACGTCCCTCTGGAACCGGCTCATCACCCATCGCGTGACGTTCAGTGGCACGTACAAGGACGGGGGTAACCATCGCGGGTCTGTGTTTCGATTGCGGTCGGTGAGGCGATGATCGAGAAAGCTGGTCTTCACGATGAGTACCCGGAGTGGGGTGAGGGGACCTCGGCCGGAAGCGACCTGAGAGAGCAGGAACTCGACCACGAGCGGCGGGTGAGTGAGTACATCCGGAACCTCCCGTTTCTCTGGATCCGGGTCAACGACGAGCCCGGCCCCAACAGTCGCCGTTCCTACCTCGAGCGCAACATGATCGCCCTTGTGAGCAATTTCGGGATCACCCCCATCGATGAGCGAGCCTCCTCCTGGCTCGGGCGGTACAGTCCGAACAGTCAGATCTCCAGCTCCGGACTCTGGAATGTCGAGCACGTGGGTGAGCAGTACGATCCTGACTTCCTGGATATGCTCGAAACACACATCGATCGAACCACCCCGGTCTAGGCAGAACGCGCAAGGGTCTGGGTCTCTGACAGGGGTCGATTTGACTCAGACCCGACTCCGGAGTATCGGCCCGATGTTTGGCGGCGAGGCGACCTCCGTTGGGCAGTACGTAGACGGTTACTCGTAGATCTCGAAGGCCTGATCGTAGACCTCGTCGATCAACTCGACGAATTCCGGGTTCTCGACCACGAAGTCGTCGAACGCTTCCTCTAACGCAGCGAGATACGCGGTGAAGAAGTCCTCGTGGTCGTCCACACGGATATCGTAGGTCGCGCTGATCAGGTCTCGCCTCGTGTCGGTGATGGACTCGATCTCCGCTGACTGAGGAATGGTGCTATTGAGTGCGTCGCGCCGTGATTTGAGCTGTTCGTTGAATTCCTTGATGAATTCGTCGTCATTGGACCCATTATTTCGAAATAGGAATTTGAACGTTTTCTTCCCGAGGGCAAGGTCCCGATTCGTTTCGAGCCGATGATAGAATCCGACTCGGGCGTCTTTTCCGTCATTTGCGCGGCCATGGAGCGTATCATACGTGTTAGTATGGAGCCACCAGCCGTCTTTCATGAGGGTAGCCCAGTCGGAGCGATGCGCCCGGAAGACCCACTGATCGGTGTCACCGTCCCGGTTGAGATCGATACCGACGAGTTGGTCTTCCAGAGTGATTTTCTCCCCGTAACCGGCCTCAGCAAGTTGCGTCGCGAACCGATCGGCCCATTCATCCGAGAACGTACCCCACCGCTCATCGAACGCCTCGGTCACGTCCGAGATCGCGTCGTAGTGTTCGAGGTACAGTTCGATCATTTCTTCTGTATTCTGTTGACTGTCGGTCATGCCTGATAGCTCCCTGATGTCGTCGTGTAGCTCCCGCAGCTGGACGACCGTCCGTGTCGGGTAGCGGGCGGCGTTGTCGAGGATGAAGTCGGCCAACACGTCGTCGGCGAACCGGCTCCACGTCCAGTTCGTGAAGGCGGGGTCTCGCGCATCGGCCTTGCCCTGTCGGTGGAGATAGAGGTAGTACCCACCCGATTCGAAGTCGGCCTTCGGCCGGTCCCTGATGAGTTTGGCCTCCTGATAGCCCTCAGTCTGAGACAGTCCCTTCCCGGTGAGATTGTTCTCGGTGGATCCGAACTTGAGCTCGACGAGGAGGTACCACTCCCCGGGCGCTTCCACCACAAAGTCGACCGGCCCCGTCGTCTCGACCTCGTCGCTATCACCCTCCTCCGCAAGCCCCAGGCGAACCTGGCGGGAGACCAGAACGTCCGACAGGTCGTACGTGTCCTCTGCGAACGCGTCCCCGTTGGTGGTCGACTGTTGGTGTGATCGCAAGCCCTCGAGGAAGGCCCGAAGGAATTCGTCGTCCATGCCGTGGGGCTCTGTGGGATCGAGGAAGTACCGGAGCACCCGGGTCATGAACACTTCGCCCTGCCCCTTGCTCCCCAGCGAGTAATTGAGCACCTGGAGGAGCGACTGGGGCGGCTCGGGGATTGCCGTAAGCTGCACCCATCGTTGCTCCAGTGCCTCGAGTTTCGCATCCGGGGCCTGTGAACTCATCTCCGACACCCTGTTTCGTCACGTTGCATGTGAAACTTGGCCTGGCATCGGTCAACACCCTCTCTCAGGTGGGATTCGTTATCTGGGAACCAGCCGTGGAGGCGGCGCACCCAGGGTGTCCACACAGGCAATCCCCGCGCCGGCCGCCAACGTGTAGGCCCAGTCCGCCATGGGCGCCGGATGGGCATCCACCGACCGGTGGGCCCCCGATTCGGGTGGTGACGAACCTGAGGAGTCATCGAACCGGTCGCTCTGGAGTTCCTCGCGGGGGACGGTTCCCGTATTGGTCGTACGGACTGGGTACACGGAACTGTAGAACACCGCCAAACAACCGCTGCCAGATCCGATTCGAAACCTTTGCCGGTTGTCTCCGGAACCCACGGAGTAGCGCCCAGGCGTACGTTCCCCCTGACCCGTCAGGTCCCAACATTTTTCCGGGATTCCTGGGCATAAATGCCGTGTGTCAGATGCTGCATTCTCTGACGACGACCCCATCGACTACCTCCGCATCACCCCCAGCGAGGACCCGCTCCAGGGCGATCGCGTCACCGGCCAGTTCGAGCAGCTCCACGGCAGTCTGCGTGGCGGCCCCTTCGAGGTTCGCCTGACCAGCCACCCGGCAACCGAGGAGATCACCTACCTCGTCGGTACGGAACGGCCGTCGTTCGACGCCCTCCGGACGGTCGCCTCACGGATCTTCCCCGACGGGTATGCCACCTCGCGCCACGACCGAGACCCCAAACTCCCCTCCGCGGACACCCACGCTGTCGCCGAGCTGTACGGGTGCCCCGAGCGATTCGACGACTGGATGACCCGCCTCCGCCCGCCGGCCATCATCGATGCACCCGAGCAGCACGACCGGGCCCGGGTCAAGTCAGCCCCCGGGCTGCCGCTCCAGTCGGCCCTGGAGGCGCTGGCGACCGCCGAGGTTCCGATGGTCTACCAGACGCTCCTCCAGCCGCGCCCGCCCTGGGGGGCTGACGCACAGAATCGAATCCGACAGCTCGAGCACAACACGGACACACTCTCTCAGAGGGTGTTCCAGGGCGGCCACGACGAATTGTATGAATCTCGCGATTCATCGAACCACGACCACGCTACGCACGGGCGACGCCGCCACCCCCACCGCCGCCAGGATGGTGACCACCGCCGGGGCGAGGCAAGCCACGTCCCCGGCTCGCGGATCGACTCCATACTCGCGAAATCGAGTGCGAAGTCCTTCGACGTCAACGCCCGGGTGTACGCCGCCGGTGACAGATCCACCCAGGCTGTCCGGTCGGTCGCCTCGGCATTCGCCGGCATCGACGGCGACTACTACGAGATCGAGCCGGTGGTTCGGACCGGGGAGGACGCCGACCCGATCGTCGAGGCGATCGAGAATCGGGAGTTCAGACGACTAGACGGCCTCACCCACTGGCTCCGGGAGAATCTCCCGATCACCGGCAACCTCGACCCGCGGATCGTCGCCGACGCCACCACGGTGGCCCACTTCGCCCTCGTCGACGGTAGCGACCTCACCAGCCGCGTCGAGCGCCACCTCCGGACCCGTCCCAGCGAACGCACCGGCATCGACCGCCCGGACGCCGCACAGCGGACCCAGTACACCGACGGGATGCCGATCGGCCACCCCGTCGCCACCGATGGCGAAACGACCGACGAGACCATCGCCCTACCACCGGCCCTCCAGCCGCTACACGTCGCGTGGTTCGGCCGCACCGGCTCGGGCAAGACGATCAGCCTCGAGACCGCCGCCTGCCGCAACCACCAGATGACCGACGGCGCCGACATCATCGTCGACACGAAGGGCGACGGCATGCCGATGGAGTACCTCCAGGCCCACTACGCACGCCACGGCCACCTCGAGAACGTCTACTACTTCGACTGCGCCGACGTCCTGCCGGCGGTGTCGCTGCCCGACATCCGCCCACTCGTGGACGCCGGCTTCAGCCGACAGGCCGCCACCGAGAACGTCGCCGAGCACTACACCGAGATCCTCCGGCCGCTGATGGGCGATGAGCAGTTCGACCAGGCCACCAGTTCCCGGAAGGTGATCACCGGGCTGGTCAAGGCGCTGCTCGACCCCGAGCACGGCAGCGACGCCCTGACCCAGACCGAGCTGTATCGGGCCGCCCGACGGTTCCGGGAACGGAAGACGCCGCCGGAGGTCTCGGACCCCCGCCTCCGGGAGGTACTCGCCAGCATCGGCGCTGGTGACGACCAGCTGTTCGACCGGGTGATGGCCGGCGCCCTCAACCGGATGCAGGAGATCATGAACAACCACAGGCTGGCCACGTTGTTCGACCACGTCGCCGCCGCGGACGATGCCGAACCCTACTTCGACTTCGAGACGATCCTCGACGAGAACGCGGTCGTGCTCCTGGACCTCGGCGGCCTCCGGGCCGAAAGCCGGGAGGCACTCACGCTCGTGCTCCTGTCGAACCTCTGGACGGCCCTCCAGCGCCGCCAGCGCCGCGCCCCCACTGACGCGGACCTCCCGCTGGTCAACCTCTACCTCGAGGAGGCCGCATCGCTCGGCTCGACCGACATCCTGACTGAGCTGCTGAGCCAGTCCCGCAGCTTCGGGCTGTCGGTGACGATGGTGATGCAGTTCCCCGGCCAGCTGGCTCGGGAGGCCCCGGCTGTGTACGACGAGATGCTCAACAACATCGGGACGCTGGTCGTCGGCGACGTGGCGGTCGACGACCGGCTGACCAAGCGGCTCGCCACCGCCGACCGCCCACCGGAGGAGGTGGGCAACCTGCTCCGGTCGCTGAACCGCGGCCAGTGGCTGGTCGACCTCCCGGCAGCGTACGGCGACGAGGATCCGAAGCCCTTCCTCGTCGAGTCCCTGGATCCGCCGGCAGGCCACCCTGCAGGCGACGAGCCGCTTTCACGCGCCCGCACGAAGAGCTTCGAGGCAACCGTCGACGTCACCGCCGAGCGTTCCTGGCGCGATCACGGGATTCGGCTCGACGTCGACCCAGCATCCGAGACCGAGGAGGATGGCGACGAGGCCGACGAGGAGGATACGCTCGGACCAGAAGTACTCAAGTCCGCGCTCCCGTACACGGCGCGGCTTCCCCGGACGGTCACCTACGACCCCGACGCCCACGCGCTGGAATGCGAAGAGTGTGGCGACCAGTTCGCCCCGGATTTCAGACGCCTCAAGCAGGCGATCAGGTGCCACGACAGCCTGGACGCCGTCGACCGCGACAACATCCCGATCTGTGACGTCCCCCTCACGTTCTCCCCGCAGGACCGACGGGACAGCGACTACACCGGCCGCCAGCTCGCCTTCCTCCAGGCGGTCTACGAGGCCCAGCAGCAACGCTACGACAGCCTCGAGTACGACCTGGTTCGGGACAGTATGCGCCAGCTCCGGACGTACCTCGACATCGAGACCGCGGCGGTCCAGGAGCTCGTCACCGACGGCCTCCTCAAGCGCGACACCAAACGGCCGCACCTCCTGTACACTGTCACGCCCAGCGGCCGCGAGGCGATCCAGGTCAGCCACCGTGAAGGCGTCGCCCACGGCGACGGGCAGGGCGACCTCTCGGAGTCGACGTACCACGTGCTGCTGTGCGAGGTCGGCGCTCGCCTTCTGGAGCGGCGGTTCGTCGACGACCCCGACAGTCCGGCGACGGCGGTCCGCACCTACCACAGTCCCGATGGCCACGACCACCGGCTGGATGCCGCCGCTGTCACGCAGGCAGGCGACGTGGTCGCCGCCGTCGAGGCCGAGCGGGCCAACAACGACATGCGCCGGGACGTCCCGGCGGATTACGACAAGCTGGCCACCCACGAGCCGTCGGCGGCAATCTGGCTCACCCCCAATCGGGACACGGCACACGACGTGCTCGAGGCGCTGAACGACCCGCAGGACGCAAGCGACCCCCGGGTCGCGAAATCTTACAGCCGAACCACCTCCCCGGGGGAGTTTTCGCTGTCCGCCCCCGGGTGTACGGAGCTCCTCACCCTCGCTCCAGCACGGCGGACGGTACTCAAGACGACCCAGGGGACCGCCGATTGAACTCGCCCCGACCGACCTGGAATCGACCGCTTTATGGCCACCCCGGGGCATCCATCGACCAGACGAGGGCGCGACCAATATTTGTACGATATTGGAACATAATCTTATTGGCGGACGGACTGTAGACATCGCCTGTGCCCGGTCCACACGCTCAAGACGGCCACCTCCATGAGGCATCGGTTGGCAACACGACAACCAGCGAGGCGACGGAACCGTCGACCGGGGTGGGTCGGACCATCGCCCAGGGATTCGGCAGGCTCTGCTCGTGGCGGTCGGTGCGACTCCTCGCCCTACTGGTCGTGATCGTCCTCCTCGGGTTCACCCAGCCCGCTCTCGCCCAGGACGGCGGCACGAACCCGGTCTGCTCGGATAGCTCCGGGACGCTCCCGTCGATGATCGAGGGGTTCGTCCAGATCACCACGGCGCTGGGGCTGATGGGCCTGCTGGTCGTGTGGCAGGCCGACTCCCTGATGGAAATGTTCACCTTCAACCGCGAGCAGAAGGCCGCCATCAAGCAGCACAAACGCGGCGCATTGCGGTCAGCTGGTGTCCTGGTGATCCTGGGGCCGCTGTTCACCGTCGCCGGGAGCGCGATGGACCTGCCCATTGCCTCGTGCGTCGATCTCATCCCGTTCTGATGCGACGGGCTGCGTTCGTGGTCGCGACGCTCCTGGTGGCGACCGTCGGAGCGAGTATCGCGACACCACCCCGGCCGGGAACCGAGCCGGAGAACAACCTGACGGAGAACGAGTCGGCGACGCTGTGGAGCGGCGACAACGACAGCGGCTACATCAACAACTCGGTCTACCGGGAGGCCTACGGCGAGAACCGGACCATCGTCCACCAGATCGCCAACGGCACCGACTTGACGTTCAAACGGCCGCCGGCGACGGCGAGCATCTGGACGCGCAACGACTTCGGCGACGTCCCGGTCGGGAACGACTCCGTCTCGATCCACCCGCCGGACGCGAACCTGACGAACTCGACGGTCATCGCCGACGCCCACGCGTCGATCTTCGCCGTACAACCGGCGACGGTGGTGCATGAATCGCCGGGGACGACCCGGCAGTATCTGGCGCCCGATGGCACGCTGTTCGGCCAGGTCGACTATCGGGTCCGGACCCAACCTGCGGTCGCCGACGAGCGGAACGTCTCCGTCGAGGTGCTCGACCACGAGGTGACGGAGGTCCGGGTGTTGGTGGATGGCCGGGTGGTGAACCGGACGAACGGCTCGCAGACGCCGCAGGTCGACTACGAACTCGACGGTGAGGACGTGACGGTGACGCTGGAGGCCGACATCGAGGCCACGGTCCGGCAGACGGTGTCGGTCGGCGGCATCGTGCAGAACGAAACCGTTGTCCAGGACGCGGTGACGGTCAACGACTCGCTCGCCGGGCGGGTGTACGACCTCTCCGCCAGCGGCTACGTGACGCGGTATCCCGACGGCGACCACGGCGTTGCCGTGTTCGTCAGCGGGCCGTGGCAGGGCTACTCGATGACACGTGACGGGTCGCCACGAGTGCGGGGCGTCTGGCGGTTCTACACGGCTCGGGACACGGACTGGGACGTGCTGGTGACGTCGACGGCGACGAACACGAGTCGGGCGGCATCCCCGGCGCTGCCGGTCGCGGTCCACGCCTACCCGTCGGCCATCGGGCCACGGATCGAGCCGCCCGGCAACGGCACCGAGCGGCTGGCGATCTGGGGCCCGGAGCGGGAGGCCCCGACCGGGACCATCGGCGAACACGTCGCCGTCGAGGTCGTCGAGACACCCTATCGGCAGTCGTGGGGCTACGCCGTCCGGACCGACAACTTCGATCGCGAATCGTTCGCCGTGCGGGGCATCGTCCGTGGCGTGAACGCGACGATAACCGACGTATCCGAACGGCGGGTTCGCGAAAGCTCGTTGGCGGCGACGGTCGTCCGGGCAAACGAGAGCGGAGCGCTCGTGCGGCTGCAGGTGACCGACGCGGCGACGGGCGAGCCGATCCGAGTGGCGGCGGACGAGCGACCCCGGTTCGTGCCGATCCGCGATCGGGACGATCAGGGCTACGTTTCTATCGCCGGCCAGCGGGTCAGCACGGGGGCGAACGGCACGGCGACGGTGTGGGTGTCCGACCCGGGGGTGTATACCGCCCGGTACCACCCCGCCTCGTGGCTGGACGTGGACCCGGCGTACGTCTCGTCCACGGCGTCGGCGCGGTGGCACCCGCTGACGACGATGGCGGGGTGGCTGACGCTGGGCGTGGGGGCGCTGCAGCTGGCCCTGCCGTTCGCGCTTGCCCTCTATGCGGGCCGGCGGCTGGGCTCGATGTTCCGCTACGGAGATCGGTATCCATGACAGGCTTCACACGGCGCACGATGGTCGGCGGGCTCGCGCTGGCGGGCCTCGCCGGGTGTACAGGACTCCGTAATGGCGGCGGTGGGAATGGTGGGGCTGTGTTCGAGGATGTCCGGGTGGGCGGGACCTCGCTGGTGGTGTCGCTCGCGGGATCTGCCGAGGTCGACTCGCTGACGATAGTGTCGCCCGACGGGAGCGAGTTCGCGAGTCGGTCGGTCGGAGCTGGCGTTTCGAAGGTATCCGTCAAGCTCGGGGTGCAGTACACGCCCGGGGAGCACTCGGTGGTCGCGGCCCGGGAGGGAGAGACGGTCGGGGAAACGACGATCG
>CAZEDI010000034.1:0-22202 GCA_964510865.1 uncultured Halobacteriales archaeon | reverse complement strand
TCCTTCCGGCAGATGACGGACGAACTCGACGTGGACGTCACGCCACAAACGGTCCGGCGGTACATGATCGAATACGGCATTCACGCCCCCTCCACGAGAAGCGGTCAGGACCAGCGGCAGGCTGCAGGGGATGACTCGGACACAGGAGCCGAGGACGAGTCCACCGATGGGGATCCGACAGATGTCTCCGACACGGGAGACGATACCGAAGAAGCGCACGGGGAGGGACCAGCAGCACAGGCCGGATCACTGGAGCAGGCATACGAAGTCGACGGTGGTCGCGCGACGACGAAACCGGCTCCCATCGACCTTCCAGCGGGCGTCACGATTGAAGAGCTGCGAGACGCTGTCGCCTCGGCTCGAACCATCTACGAGGTCCAGCGCCAGCTCGATCTCGACCGGGAGCGCACTCGGGACCTCCTCGAGGAACTCGGGCTTCTCACGTACGTTTCACGACGTCTCGCGGCCGCGGATGACGAAATCTCTCCCGAGGAAATCGACGAGCGGATCCGCACGGCACTGAATGGCGCGTCCGAGCCTGCGTCGGGATAGTGACACCGATAAGAGCGATACATCACGGATGACCAGCGAACGCCCGTGACGCGAGGCGTCAGAAGTCACGAGGATACAGGTGCACGTGACATCCGTTTCTCTGGAGAATGCTAGTACCCACAGCAGGCCTCAAGGACAACTCGTGATATCCAGTGGTTTTGCGTTAGGTGACCGGGCTAGGCACCTGGATTCCCGAGCACATACTCGGGTCCTTCCTGGTCCCAGGCACCGATACCCGGTCTTTGGATAGACGACGTATGGGAGAAATGATCAAATAAACACAAACCGTGTTGGGTTCGTAGAGGAGACTATGAGCGTCATCGCCGAGTACACGATCGAGACTCCGATTTTGCAGGACGCCCTTGACGCCGTCCCGGACATGGTGCTCCACACCGAAACCATCCACCTGCACCCGCCGGAGGCCCCCAAAGGGATCTTCATGGCGCAAGGGGGCGACTTCCAGACGTTCGAGCAGACCATCGACGTCGACCCGACGATCGCGACGTTTGAACGGCTATCCACAATCGACGGCCGGCGACTCTATCGGATTACGTTCTCCGAGGAAGGTGAAGCCGTGCTCACGTATCCGGTGCTCGCGGAGCACGACGGCGTGCTCCTCGATACGACGGGGACACACGAGGGTCTGGAGATACGGGCTCGCTTCCCGTCGCGGGAGGCGCTCCTCCACTATCGGAAGGCGTGTAAGGAGCGGGAGGTGCCGTTTCACCTCCACAGCCTCTACCTCGAGGGACGGATCAGGAACGATGGTGGGCTCACGGGTCCATACGGGGTGACGGATGCCCAGCGAGACGCCATTCTCTGTGCTCTCGACTTGGGGTACTTCGCCATCCCCCGACAGACGACGCTCGCGGACGTCGCGGACGAACTCGGGATCTCGACCCAGGCGGTCTCACAACGACTCCGCAGGGGGCAAATGAACGTATTCCAGGCGACCCTCGCTCGATGACGAGTACTTAAAACACTGAGTGGGTGAGTGACGAGACATTACCGTGTAGAGGCCATCCCACAGAGTGACTGTAATGAGTGAAGTAGATCAGACACATCGCGACTCGACACAGCCATCTTATCGAACCCATCTATCCGACGACGAACCGACTAGTCTCGGCGTGGTCACGACCGTCGCTGCCGTCTCGGGGCGACCGTCCGTTCCGGATTGGTCCCAGGGCCAGGAGAGCACCGGGGACGAACTCCCCCCGCTCCACGAGGCAATCGATCCTGACGCACTGAATAGGCTCTGTGCATCGGGGAACGACGAGGTACAGATGTCGATCGAATTCTCCTACTGCGGATACGACGTGACGGTCAAAAGTTCGGGCCATATCACGCTTTTCGAGCAGTAGTTGCCACTCGATGCTGACAGATGCCGCGGGGTGTGGCTCCGCTATATCCCAAGCATTATATATCAGACTGATAACATTACGATGAATGTCGTCGATATCGTCGATCGATCTCCTTCTCGTCGATGACGATCCAGACGGGGCGGATCTCGCTGCGACGTTCCTCGAACGCACGGACGACAGGTTTTCGGTCGACGTTATGACACACGTTGTCGGCGCCCTGGAGAACTTCACGGGGGAGGTCGATTGTATCGTGAGTGACTACGACATGCCCGGGCAGAATGGCGTCGATTTCCTCCGAGAAATTCGGGCCGACCACCCGGACATTCCGTTCATCTTGTTCACCGGGAAGGGGAGCGAGGAGGTCGCGAGCGAGGCGATATCGGCAGGCGTGACGGACTATCTGCAGAAAGGACCGCACACGGAACAGTACGAGCTACTGGCGAACCGCATCGCCAACGCGGTGTCGAAACACCGCGCCGAACGACGAGCCGCGGAGACGGAGCGACGATACGCGGCACTCTTCGAGCACACGAACGACGCGGTCGCGTGGACCGAATTCGACGGCACGACGCCCATCATCAAGGAAGTTAATCCCGTGTTCGAGGAGCTCTTCGTGAGCGATGGTGAAGACATCGACGGACGCGATCTCGACGAGATTGTCGCCTCCGGCGAGCGGATCGACGAAGCCAGGGAGACGAGCCGCCAGGCCAAGCATGACCAGTTACTGAGCGCGGAGGTCGTCCGGGATACGACTGCGGGTCCACGTCACTTCCGCTGGCAGATGGTTCCGGTGACGGACCCGGTCTCCGGAACGATCGACGCGGGCTTCGCCGTATATACCGATATCACCGGACGCGAAACACACACGACGGAATCCTTCAAGTCGTGAAGAGAAACAGTCCGTCGGTGGTCAGACCTCCCGACGTCGGGCGGCCGTCAACCCGATCCCGACAAGACCGAGTCCGACCATGGCCAGGCCGGGCGTCCACCCGATCGAGGTCTGGGACCCGGACGATTGCTGTGGGATGGACACCGTTAGCTGACCCGTGTCACCGCCCTCGAACGTCCCGTTCGTGACCTCGTACAGCTCTTGTTGGTCGACCTCGGAGAGGTCAAATGGCCCCGGGAGGATGAATACGGCGAGGTGGAGGTCGCGTTCCGGCGCACCCTCCTCGATCTCGAACTCGACGGTCACCGAGGTCGGATTGTCGGTATCGTCGAAGGTGTAGGAGTTACCGACGATGGTGACGTTCTCCAGTTGGCCCGCCATCCGCTGGCGACGAACGGATGGGTTCTCCATGACGCCATCCTCGGAATTCCCGAGGGCGGACATCAGATCGTCCGGCCAGTACGCCGGCGGGTCCGGGGGATTCAGGCCTTCACCGAAATCGACCTGCCAGTAGACCGTTTCGGGCGTTTCTGTCGGGGTCGGCGTTGCAGTCGGCGTGGGCGTCGGTGTTGGCGTTGCAGTTGGTGTGGGCGTTGCAGTCGGGGTTGCTGTCGGGGTTGGCGTAGCAGTCGGGGTCGGTGTTGGAGTCGGTGTTGGCGTTGCAGTCGGGGTTGCTGTCGGGGTTGGCGTGCCTTCTGGTGTCGGCGTGGACGTCGGAGTTGCGGTCGGCGTTGGCGTGCCCTCTGGCGTCGATGTTGGTGTCCCGTCATCGATGCAGAAGATCATGTTGCTGATCGCGGGATCGGTGCCGAAGTCGACGTAGCCGCTAAATCCGCCAGGGAAGTCTTCGAACTCCTGACCGCCTTTCACGCGCACATAGCTGATATTCTTCTCAGACGTCCAGTTGAAGCTCACTGGCTCGTTATCGCCGTCCGTAGAGACGTTGAAGATATTCACACTCTTGTTATCACCGCCTTCCGGCTCGAACTCCTCCGTTTCGTTGTTCCACTCGAACTTGACGAGGCGCTCATCCCCCTCGTCACAGGTGTTCTGCTGGCCCTGACCGTTCGGCAGGCCATTCTGTTGCAGTGGCCCGATCTGGAAACTCCCGGGACTCATGACGGCACCCGCGCCCGTCGCAGCGAGTATCACGAGAAGGACCGCAAGCGCAGCAGTGAATTTCGTGTCCATGCCACCTCACCTCCCATCCCCCGGTTGCTCGTCGTTCATCCGTATGTGCTCTGGGGAGAGCCGGGACTGTTCGGGAGCTGTCATCGATGGAGGAATCCACTACTGAAAATAAAGTAATAGTTCAAATACCTGAATATCACCATGGTCCTACCAGCGAAGTACGTGCTTGCCGAGCGTAGGACTCGTCTACGGGTGCATGCATCGCACCACGGAATCGTGAGTGCCACACGAGCGACAGCAACGAGCGAGTGAAGAACTCGTCCCGTTCCTCCCAGTGTGAATCTGCAGGAAAACTTCCAGCTGTCCCGCGAATAGCCACCGTCGGGACAGATCGAAACTCCCTCGAGTAGACTATCGCAGTCCGCTCCAGAGCCGATATATCGGTCATTAACAGCGTCACGCCGCGAGAATGCCTTTCATTACCAAAGTGCCGACCAGGTAACAGTCGATACGAATGGTGGAGGTGAGTGTTATCGTTCCAACGCTCGAGCCGCCCCACCAGATCGACGTCCGCCACGCGATCGAACGAGACGAATTCTCGGACTACGAACTCATCGTGTGCGATGACGACACCGTCACAGCGGCCCGAAATGCCGGAATTGAGCAGGCGAGCGCCGACAAACTCGTGTTTCTGGACGATGATTCACGCCCAGCCCCCGGGTATCTCGCGAAAGCAGCGAGCCGCCTCGATCAGGAAGCGGCGATCGCCGGGAGAACAATCCATCCACGTGACGATGTGTTCAAACGACTGGCTGGACACTACGACTTCGGCGAGACCGGCCGGTACGTCACCCGGTTCTGGGGGTGCAACATGGCGGTTCGCGCGGACGTCTTCGAAACGGTCGGGCGGTGGGACGAACATATCGGCTGGGGCCACGAAGAGAAGGAATTAGCGGATCGCATCCTCCAAGCATATCCGATCTATTACGATCCCGAGCTAGTGGTCGTTCACTCCTACGCTGGGTCGTTCCGCGAATACTGGCGAAAACGATATCGACAGGAGATCCAGACTCCGTATTACTGGGAAACGAGGGGGATCACGGGGACCCGGCAGTGGCTCCGCATCGCCCGCTCCGCACTCGACCCAACCAACTACCTCGGTCGATCGCTCCAACTCACGATCGCTCGGAGCGGCGGGAGCATTGCCTCGACGATCGGTCGACTTCATGGGATGGCCCGAAAATGATGACGGTGCCATCTCACTGGGTATCGCCGTTCGGCAGTCCTGGCGGACTCCCACGTTCTATTCGCTCGTTGTCGTGACGAAGACGGGGAGTTCCTCCAGTGTCTGCCCCGACTCGTCCGATGCATAGCGATAGCATCGCAGATTCGCCGTGGCCGTATCGGGGTCAGCCGTGATCACGCCACCCTGCACACACTGGATGTCGTAGGGCGAGTCAGCGAGCGCCTCGAGGTCTGTCGTCGAGAGCCGGGCTGGACCATCCGGATGGGTATGAACCGTCGCTCCCATCGTCCCCTGATCGCTTCGTTCGGGACAGTTCGCCGTCGTGTACGTTACTGACGTCGCCCCAGCCTCGAGTGTATCAGCAAGCCACGGACGGAGGTGCCCGCCACTGAGGTAGCCACAATACGCGATTTCGTGTGATCGCTCCTGGAACACCCGGTTCAAGTACCGGACGTCGTCGACATCGATCCGGAGCGTCTGGTCAGCAGTCTCGACCGCGTGTACGGGCACCGCATCCCCATGGAGGCTGGTTTCAACACTACCGTCGGGGCCAATGAGTGCTGCGGCCGTCGAATAGACGAACGTCGAGGAGCCTGTCGCGAGGATGATTGCACCACCGACGATGCCACAGACGGCAAGCCACCGGGCGACAGTCCGAGTCGTAGAGGTGCGCCTTCCCTGCTGGCGACGCGGACGGGGGGCACCTCCCAATGGCATCGGTCTCCATTTCCTCGCTGTAACTGTGCAGAACAGCGTTTCTGTGTGTTCTACTTAAAGAACACCTTCAAATTATTACAACTGATACTCGTGGTAGGCCTCCCTATATGCCGTGTTTCAGGAGCGATATTCGCCCGACGTGAGCACGCCAGGGTTGCTTCAGAGAACCAGCGAGAAGACCCCATACGAGATACCGGCTGCTGCCGATGGCGAGAAGATCCACACGACGATGACGCGGGCAGTGGCTTCGGAGTCGTAGAGCTGACTGCCACGCTGGAGTTCCTCGGGCTGCTCTTCGCCGATGGGCTCCGTGGGCTCCACCGCGAGCTCGCGTCCGGAGAATTCCACGCTGTCGCCCGTCCCCCGAACCGCTTCAGCGACGGTGGTCACGCGCGTGGCACGTCCCCAGCCCAGCCCGACGATACACATGATGGACGTGAGCGCGAGACTGATCGGAATGCCGAGCCAGGACAGGACGGTCGTCACCGACGCGGAGACGATTGCGACGAGGAGTGCCGCCAGGAGCGGGAGTTCGGTGAGGCCACCACCGACTGTGTCGATCGTCCGTCTCGCGATGGTAAAGCCGCCGATGCCGATCGCCCCCGCCCCGAGGATGATCGCGATATCCATCCCTACCTCGCCACTGCCGACCAGGGGTGCGACCGCGTTGGCGACGTTCGAGGCACCCGCACTGAACGCCATGTAACACGCGATAACCAAGACCAGGCCCCCTGTGATGACTTCTCGCGGCTGCGTGTGGGGGCCAAGCCGGGGCACCGGCACCGGTTCTGTTCGATCCAGGACGATCATGGGTCCGTCACTGCGATCGATCGCCGCACGTTTCGTCAGTGCCGCGTAGGCGTATCGCCCGAGGACAGCCCCACACCAGAAACCGATGATCGGCGCGAGGAGCCACCAGGAGACGATCTGGCCCATGACGGCGTGATCGAGTGACCCGCGTGCGAGCCCGAGCCCCGCAATGGCACCCACGGCCGTCATCGAGGTCGACACCGGGACACCGACCAGGTTGGCCACCAGCATAGCGCCGCCGATGAAGGCCAGGATCACGATACTCGCGACGAGCGTGAACTCGGATGCGGGAACGATCCGCCCACCCATTGTGTCGATGACGTTCCGACCGACCGTCCACCCACCCAGGAACACGAAGATCACCATGAGGCCTGCTGCCGCGGGCTTCGAGAGGAGCCCGGCACCGACCGCGGGACCGAAGGCCACCCCCGTCGAGGACCCCCCGATATTGAATCCCACGAAGATCGCAGCCCCGACACCAATGAGCAAAAGGATATCCGACATGGCAGCCCCTTAGCCCCCCGATGCCAAGTATACTCCTTCTGAGAATGCGGACTCCGTCAGTCAGTCTCCGTGAGTTCGTCCGATTCCAGGCTCCCAGATTCGAGCGTATCGTCGAGCTGCCCACCACGACGGGCGACTTGGACATTGTGGTTTCTCGCGGCGTGACTGGCGAAAAATTCCTGGGCGGTCCCCAGATCCATGCCCTGCCGTTCTTCGCCACACGTCGCACACCGGCTCAGGTAGTCGCCGGTATCCTCGGGGGACTCTGAAAGGGTAATCCGTCCCTCCGCAGTAACCTTGATTTGCCAGTCGTAATACGTGAAGGTTGCCCAGGCCTCGCCATCACACGAGTCGAGGAACGCCTCGAGTGCTTCGATGTCGACGACTGTTCCGATCGGCGGGAGGTCCGCTATATCGACCGATTCCGCCGCCGCGAGTGTTTCCGCAATGCGGTAAACGAGCCCAGCCGAATCTGGGGAGGTCATTCGACCACCATGCATGCCATGCCTGCCACCGTGCAGGCCGTCAGCAAAAACCTTCGGGCGGTTTTTACTGAATGGTGAAAAATTCTGACTGTGTGTTTTGTATTTCCAAAACATCATGTCGAGTATTCAACTGTCTCGAGAGGCTCACTCCGGGGTCACTTTGTCTTCCCCAAAGTGATTGAACGGCCGAACGTGTGCCTGGTTGACGAGATGTTCACTCTCGATACGGAGGCCGAGACTATCCAGTCGCTCGGCGATGTCTGAAATATTCTTCGCGCTGTTCGTGACCGCAAGCGGGCGAACGTTTTCAGTTGATCCAAGGGTTTCCTCGACGTCGACGATATTGTTGATTTCGAGCGCCTGCGATGCCAGTTCAGTCCGGTTCTGCAACGGTGCGGTACACGTAAAGCGAATCTGCAGCGGAAATCCCGCCTTTTCGTAGTTGATGAGCGGGACATACCCCTCGATGATCCCCAACCGCTCGAGACGCGCGATCCGGTTGCGGACCGTCTGGTCGGAGACCGGGAGCCGTTCGGCCATGGCAACGGGCGTAATGTCCCTCGCATTTTCCTGGAGGAGATGCAGAATCCCGAAGTCTACATCGTCGAGATCGTCGGACATACCGGAACGCTCGGCGGGGGGTGCTTAGGATCTTTTGACTGCGACGCCACCAAACGACGTCGTTCCTCACATTCGAGCATGGACGAGTAGAGGAATGAGAACACGGGATCCGTTGCCCATCGCGGGGAACCACCGATCCTCGACTGGCGAGTTCCGGTATCACACACGAGCTACGCAAATACTTTACACGGTAGTGGTGGATCGGTGCATAGGCGCATGACAGACTTTCGAAATCGATATCAAGCAGGGGTAAACCTCGGTGGATGGATCTCACAGTACGGGGAGTTCGACTACGACCACTTCGAGCACTTCATCACCGAATCCGACATCGCCACGATCGCGTCCTGGGGGATGGACCACGTCCGGCTCCCGATCGATTACCCGGTCCTGGCCGGCGATGCGGGGGACGACGGGTTCAACGAGCGAGGGTTTGGGTACATCGACGACTGTCTGCAGTGGTGTCGAACCCACGACCTGGACGTGATTCTCGATCTGCACGAAGCGCCGGGCTATAGCTTCAGCGACCTGGAGAACAATCGCCTCTTCGACGATGCCGGATTACAGGACGAGTTCGTGGACGTCTGGCGTCAAATGGCCACCCGATACACCGCATCGGGTGACGAGATCGTCTTCGAACTCCTGAACGAAGTCGTCGAGCCCACGAGCGACCGATGGAACGCACTCGTGCATCGGACCGTCGACGCGATCCGCGAGGTGGATGACGATCGGACGATCATTATCGGCGGGAACAACTACAACGCCATCGATCAGCTCGAGGAGATCGACCTCGTGGAGGACGACGAGAATATCGTCTACACCTTCCACTTCTACCAGCCACACCTCTTCACGCACCAGCACGCGAGTTGGTCGGACGCGGCCAGCACCTACGACACGGACGTCGAGTATCCAGGTACGTTCCCCGGACTCGCGGCGTTCCTCGAGGATCATCCGGAGTACAGCGATGCATATGGCGAGCTCGTCGGGGAGCGGATCGATCGGGAGTGGCTCGAGGCAGCGATGCAACCAGCAGTCGACTTCCGGCGGGAAACCAGTGCGGACGTGTACTGTGGCGAGTACGGCGTGATCGAGGTCGCACCCGAGGAGAGTCGCCTCGCCTGGTATCGAGACGTCGTCGATATCCTCCGGGATCTCGACATCGGACGGGGCTGCTGGTCATACAAGGAAATGGACTTCGGGCTCGTTGACGAAACTGGGACAGTCGTCAATGAGGAACTGGTCGAGATCGTCAGCCAATCCTGAGCGTCTCTCTCCACAATAGGGGGACGGTCGCTGGTTGGTGCCCGATGCGTAAAATCAAAGTGGGTTTCGGGTTCGTGACTCAGGTCGATCGTTGACATGGTCCGGACGATAGTGCCGAAAGGTCGGCCGTTATAGCGAACTGTGACGTGACACCAGGATATGGAATATACGGAACTCGGATCGACCGGTCTCGAGGTCAGTGTCCTGAGTCTCGGGGCTGGCGGGTCCAGCAAGCTGGGGCTCGGCGTGGACAAGACCGAGGCAGAGGCCCAGCGGGTCGTCGATGCAGCCCTCGACCACGGGATTACGCTCATAGACACGGCGGAGGTCTATGGCACGGAGACGATCGTGGGTCGAGCGATCGAGGACAGGAACAGGGAAGACCTCGTTCTCTCGACGAAGTTCAGCTTGTACGACGACGGCGATCTGCGATCGCCGGACGAGATATCGGAGAGCGTCGACGGGAGTCTCGAACGACTGCAGACTGACTACATCGACGTGTATCACCTCCACGGCGTGCCTTCCGCGGACTACGACTATGCCGCGACCGAACTGTACCCAGCGCTAGAAGCCCTCAGGGATGCCGGGAAGATCAGACACATCGGGATAACAGAAACCGTCTCGGGAGACCCAGGCCACGACATGTTGACACGTGCCGTCGAAGACGGGCGTTGGGACGTCGTGATGGTCGGCTTCAACCTCCTCAACCACTCCGCTCGCGACAGGGTTCTCGAACCTGCCGCAGAACAGGGAATCGGAACGATCGGCATGGTCGCTGTCCGGACTGCGCTGGCCGATCCAGACGCCCTCCGCGAAGAGGTTCAGGAGCTACTCTCGAACGGAACGCTTGATCCGGAGAGTGTCGATCCCGACGATCCATTCGGCTTCCTCATCCACGACGACGGTGCGTCGAATCTCATCGACGCCGCGTATCGGTTTTCCCGACACGAGCCGACGATCGATACGGTCCTCACCGGCACGGCAAACCTGGATCACCTGGCCGCTAACGTCGACTCCGTCAGTAAACCCCCGTTACCTGCAGAGGATGTGGAGACCGTAACCGAACGCTTCGGGGATGTCGATTCAACTATCGGTAACTGAGTATCGTCCGTGTCGAGTGGGGATATCCTGTGTACTCGGTTCCGAGAGAGGGACGTTAAAGAAACGGTAAAATCCATGATGTATTGATTCACGTCATCACCCACTCTCGGGTGGCCGATGACGAACAGCACCACACAGAAGACATGCGGTCAGGTTCCTGATGGATGTCATAAGTGGGCCCATACTCATTACCCTCTCCGGCGAATCGAAAAGGGCCCGTGACAGAGCAGCCTCTTCGCGCAACGATTACCCTCCGTGGCGTCATGGTCGGTCCCGACGACCGCATCCTGGTCGTGCGGTGTGCCTCGGAGGGTTGTTGGGAACTCCCTGGCGGCCGTCTCGACGAAGACGAACGGCCCCGTGACGGCCTCCGCCGGGAAATCCGCGAGGAGACGGGAATCGACCCGATGATCGATGAACCCGTCTCTACCCACGCGTGGCGGAACGACCGAGACGAGGGCCGCTTCGCCGTCTACTATCACTGCGAGTGTTCGACCAGGACGGTCTCACTCTCCCACGAGCACGACAACTTTCGGTGGTGTGACCCCCAACGGGCACGTGCCCTCCTGAGTGACCCGCAGGGCCGCGCCGTCGATCGTGCCGTTCCAAACGTCCCGTTCGCCAGAAGTCCGTGATCGGGTACGGTGGGCTCGTTTCCTCGGTGCGTATGTTTACGTCACTTGCTCGCAAGTACGTCGAACATGCATCGTGAGATCGTGCCGCGTATTCATTGGATTTACGAGCCAGGGAACGACCGTTCCGAGGCGTTCGATCTCGATGACCGAAACCCCGCGTGGTACGACCCGAACCAGGCGGTGTACATCCCGCAGTGTGCGTATCTCGTCCGTGGGAGCGAACAGACGCTCTTGTTCGACACGCTCTCCCCAGCAAGCACAGAAGACGTACTCACTGCAGTCGACGACATCGTCGGTGAGCACGGCTTAGACTACCTCGTGGTCTCCCATCCGGACGTCCCCCATGCGGGCAATACCCATGCCATTCTCCGGGACCATCCAGAAACGCAGCTCGTCGCACCTGCCGTCGGGAACGATCACGAGTTATATCGCCTCGACGACGCGCTGCACGTGACCGCGGGTGACGAGCTTGTGCTCGGTGACCGAACCGTGACCTTTCACGAGGCGACATTTCCGGATGCCCCCATCTCCATCTGGATGAGCGAGCGCACCACACGGACCCTATTCACCGTCGATTGGATGGGGTTCCCCCATCTCGAAGAGACGATATTGACGAGTCTCGACGAATCCGATCGGCTGTTCGATATCGAGCAGTTCGTCGAATTCCACAGCAGAGTGCTCTTCTGGTACCACTACGTCGACGTCGAGAAGGTCCAGCGGGAGATCGACGCCCTCATCCAGGGGCACGACCCCGCCGTGATTGCACCGGCCCATGGGCTCGTCATCCGGGAGGACGCCACCGACTACATGGAACGCATGAAGGATGTGCCACAACTCGTCGAGCAGCGGAGTCGAGTGGGGACCTTAGGGTGAGACGATGACCGTGAAAATCACACAGACTGTCAGTTGGTTGAATCACTGCTATCCGCACGGGGATATGCACGAACACGTCTCCGTGTATCTCGTTCACGAAGGTGACGCGTATATCCTGGTAGACTCCGGCTCGTTCTATCACCGAGCTGACGTGCTCGCCTCCGTTGGCGAGGCAACCGCGGAACAGGGCCCCGACGCGATCATACTCTCCCATTCCGACTATCCGCACGCGGGAAACATTGATCCACTCGGTGGAGATACCGCGGACGTCGAGCTCGTCGCATCGTCCGGGGCTCCCGAAATGCAAGGGTTACCCGATGCCCGGCGGTGTCGCATCGGTGGGCAGCTCTTGGTGAAGGGTCGGAAATTCAGCTTTATCGATCCACCACTCGCCGATCGTTCGCACACGACGTGGATCTACGATCACCACGACGGCGTCCTGTTTACCGCGGATGGATTCGGCGCATACCACGCACCTGATGCATGTACCGCAACCTCTAGAGACCGGCAGAATGGGATCTCCCTCGACGCTGTTCGAGACTATCACCGGGATAACCTCGTGTGGTTACGCTACGTTGAACCAACGAAACTCCGACAGAAGATCGATGGCATCTTCGAGGAATACGACGTGGATGTGATCGCACCCGTCCATGGCCCACCGATCGTTGGAGCAGATATCGACCACTATCTCGAGACTGTCTATGATGCAGTCGAACAGATTACTGGGGAATACACGGTAGAAACGTGACCTACTCGGGCTCGACCGCCGAGATTTCGAATCGCGCCCCGCCAGCAGAACTCTCGACGATCGCGACGTCCCAGCCATGGGCTTCGGCGATTTCGGACACAATTGGCAGACCGAAACCGGTCCCCTCGGGCGACGTCGAGTAGCCGCTTTCGAACACCTGGTCCCGCTCGGCAGCCGGGATCCCTGGTCCGTCGTCTGCCACGTAGAAGCCATTCGCATCCTCGAGCGGACCCACCGTCACGGTCACAGCAGGGCCAGCGTGGTCCACGGCGTTGCCGAAGAGGTTCTCGAGGAGTTGCTGGAGTCGCGATCGATCGGCGAGCATCGACTGTGACCCAGTCACGTCGAGTGTCGCGTCGGGGGTGGCGACAGTTTGCCACGCGCTCCTGACGACGGATTCGAGGTCGACCGTCCCGAGGTCCTCCACCGTTTCCCCACCACGTGCAAGCGAGAGCAGGTCGTCGATGAGTACCTCCATACGTTCGAGCGCGGACCCGATGGCATCGAGTTCCTCCCCACCCTCACAGGATTCGTTGTGGAGTGCAAGCTGTCCTTGTGCGACGTTCAGCGGGTTTCGCAAGTCGTGACTGATGACGCTGGCGAAGTCGTCGAGACGTTCGTTCTTCCGGACGAGGGTCTCCTCGCGGCGCTTCTGGGCGGTGACGTCGGTCGAAAGGCCGACGAGGTGGCGGGTGTCGCCCACGACCTGGCGCTTTCCCGTGGACTCGATCCAGCGAACCTCCCCTCGGTCTGGATGTGTGCGGAATTCGACATTGAAGTGTATCCGCTCGCCACGTCGAATGGCCTCGTATGTGTGTTCCACCCGTGAGACGTCATCGGGGTGAACTCTCCTCGCAAAAAACGATGTGACGTCCTCACACTCACTGGGCTCGTCCCGAAAGAGAGACGCGATTGACCCGTACAGTGTCGTCACCTCCCCCGTTTCGAGATTGATCCCCCAGATGAGGGAGTCCGTCGCACGGAGGGCGTTCTCGGAGAACTCGAGGAGCCGATCGAGTTGGCGATGTTCGTCCGTCTGTGGAGAGATGGGACGTCCCACCGCCAGGAATCGGGGATCTCCGTCATCGTGTACGCGGGTGACGTGAAATGCTATGGTGCGTACCGTCCCGTCAGACTGGTCGATACGTCCATCGAACATATCCCGCTCTCCTGCATCGAGTTCGGCACACGCGGTCCGAACCGCCTCCTGTTCGGGAGGAGATGCAAGCTCCCACAGTGGGAGCCCGATCAGATCCGTCGAGTCACTCTCGGCAGCGAGCCGCCGATTCACGTCCGTGATCCTGCAATCCGCGTCGGTGACGACTGCGAAATCCGGCAAGTGGTCGAAGAGCGTCTCACCCCGATTCAGGGTTGCAGTCTCCTGTTCGAGCCGATAGCGCTCGACCGCGTGTTCGATTCGATTCCGGAGCAACCGATACTGTGCCGTGCCGCCAGCCTTCTGGAGATGATCGGTGACCCCCGCGTCGAGCGCGTCGAGCGCGATATCGCCAGAAGCTGTCTCCGTAAAGAGGATGAACGGAATCCGTTGATCACGCTCGCGGACAGCCTCGAGGAACGCCAAACCGTCCATTCCCGGGAGCCGATACTCGCTCACGATGCATTCGACCGCGCTCGCGTCGAGGAGCGCCAATCCATCGCGTGCACTTCCAACAGTCGTGACTGAGAGAGGTTCCTCCGCAAGAACCGTCGAGACGACATCCCGCGACCCCGGATCGTCGTCGACATGTAGCACCTGAATGGATCCCGGCGACTCCCCCATTGATCAGTTTGTAACAGGCGAGTCACCCCTAAATATTCTGTCATTGCCCTCACCACCCGACGGGAAAATACAGCGTTGTCAGTCCTGTATCACTCGTGTCTGAAACGAACTCGTGCTCACTCGATCCGGCACGTCCCAGCGCGAGATGAAAACGAAGCGCACCGGCGGCTGTTCGAGCACTGGGATTGCACACGGACCATCGCTCGATCAGGGAAGGCACACACCACGGAGGAGGCGCATCGTCGGGTCCGCGACCGTGGTCCTAGTCGCGGGTCTGGCGTTCCTCAGCCCGAATGACGTCGAGCCATCGTTCGACCCGCTCGTTCGACCAGTACCTGACTGCCCCGGTCCGGGAATCGTAGTCGAGTACCCCCGACGAGGTCAGTTTGGGAATATGCGAATGATGGAGACGGACTCGGAGTTCAGGTTCACTAGTGACGGAGTTTGATGCTGACCGGTAGTGGGCCTGGAGCTGATCGAGTAAGTCTTCGACAGTCGCGGACCCATCGGGGACATGGCGGAGATAGTGAAGGATCACTCGCCGTTCGGGGTCACTCAACACCTCGAGCGTCGTATCTACCGGGAGACGGACAGTCGGACTCCCCGCGGTACGATCCGCGTCTGATTCTCCAGTCGCGGGGTCGCAGTTCTCCAGTGGTACGTCAGCTACATCCTCCTCTCTGTGTGTCACTCCCTCTCACCCATCTTGGGAACTACGGTGACGGCCCACGTAATTGTTTCGGCCACGTTTCGTAGTATATAAACCGCAGACGAAAAGAGAGTGAGGGAAGAGCGGGTGTCTGACGTACCGATGCCTCTATAGTCGTTGCGTCAAAATTACCAATATGCAGCCGTCGGCGGAACATGGATCACTCAGCTTCTCCGTTATCGTTACAGTCGCGGATGCGAAGGGTGTTGACCCCACGGAGCTGCCGCCACTCCATGACACTGTCGACCCCGATGCGCTCGACGCGCTCTTTACGACCAGGCAGGATTCGGAGGGCCAGCCGTCGGATGCAGTCATTTTCACGTATGCCGACCGGAGAGTGATGGTGACTCGGGATGGGCAGATCTCCCTCGAGGACTGATGGTTGTCGATGCGACGTGAACGAATACCGATCAGCCGACGGGGTGTCGCCCACGTCCGGCGGACGATAGAACTACCACTATCCCCATCTCACGACATGCCGTGATCGAGACACGCGGAACGCGCATGGCGGCACTCGCCGTTCTCGTCGTCCTTCTCTTCGGTCTCGCCATCTGGTTTGGCTCCCTTGGTCCGGCTCCCGCGCTCGGCGATTACCCTGATCCATCGGACCTCGGTGCACAGTACGATCGGTATCTCGGCGACCGAGCTACTGTCAGCGATGTCGTCCGGACGACGGACCCGGTCACGATCCGTCCGACCTACGGCGCTGGTGACTCACTCGTCCTCGAAATTACGGACCTCCCGTTCACCGTGAACGAAGGCGACACGCTTCGGGTCTTTGGCGTCGTCGAACCCGAGCACACGATACGAACGATACACGCCTTCACGGTCCCCCGGAGCGGCCTCCACTATACCTGGAGCATCTCCTTCGTCGCCGGGTTGTGGGTGCTCGGACGACTTCTCCGACAGTGGCGCCTGACCGGTGACCTCACCCTCGAACGACGGGTGAGCGCCCAGTTCCAACACTCGGAGGAAGAGACCGATGCCTGACCTGCTCGCACACGCACTCCTCGCGTATTCGCTCGCGACGGTGCTCTCCTGGCGCTATGACTGGCTGTCGCCCGCCTACGTTACCATCGTCATGGCCGGGGCATTCATCCCGGACCTCACGAAAATCCAGCTGGTCCTCGAAAGCGGCCAGGTCGAGGCACTGCTCGGGATGCCGTTCGACTGGGGGGCGCTACATACGACCGGTGGCGCATTCGTCTCGATCCTGATCGCCGTCGTCCTCGTCGTCCCCGCCGAACGAATGCGGGTATTCACACTCCTCGCGTTGGGTACTGCCTCGCATCTCGTTGCCGACGCTCTCCTACTCACGCCCTCGGGGCGATCCTACGCGGTTCTCTGGCCACTCACGCGATATCACCCACCGACACCGGGGCTCTATCTGAGCACGCAGCCCGAACCCACGGTCCTGACAGCCGGGGTTGCAGTCCTCGTCTGGCTCGCGACCCGGTACCGGACGTCGACTCCCGGGTCGAACTGACCACCAAGTTCCTGGAAGATCGACCCCCTTCAACACGCTATCGCAGATACAGCGTTTACCGTGCTCGGACCCTACGCGGTGGCGTGTTCTTCGAGGACCGCGTGGCCGGACGCCGGGCGAACGCCGCTTTCGGGTGGCTTCTGACCGGTGTGGTTACACTCGGCGCGGTCGAAAGTGCGCTCACTGACGCGCTGCTCTGGAGTGGCTTCTCACTCGTGGTCGTCGCCATCATATCGCTCCCCGCACTGCTCACCCGGGACCCGGACGCGATTGTCCACTGGCCGCTCCTTGCTCTCGCTGCGATAGGAGTGGGGGTGCGAGCAGTCGGGTTCTATCCCGAACTCGCGGGCTACGTCGCGATCGCAGCGCTCGCGCTCATCGTCGTCGTCGAACTCGACGTCTTCACCGAGGTTGACCTCAGTCGTCGCGTCGCCGTCGGCTTCGGGGTTCTGACGTCCCTGGCGATCGAGGCTCTCTGGATCGTCGCTCAGTTCTACTCCGATGTGTGGTTCGGGACCGACTTCCTGCGCTCCCAGCGCGATGTCCAGATAGCCATCGTTCTGGTGACCGCTATCGGATTCATCGTCGGTGCCCTCTTCTACTGGTACGTCGCAGCGATCGCCCCGACAGCACTCGATTACTCGTCAAATAGGGCGGAGATATCGTGACTACCGATCTCTCTGACCCATCCGAATCATGGGAGCGACTCGTCGTGCACGGCCTGCAGCTCCTGCTCGTCGGCCTGGCAGCCGTCGGCCTGATCATAGCTGAATGGGGGGTCGTCGCCACGGCAGTTATCGCGCTGGGCGTAACGCTTCTCCCGCTCTTACTCCGCCGCGAGTATGGCTATTCGATGAACCCGCTGCACGTACTCTGGATCACCCTGGCCATGCTCCTTCATACCGGCGGGGCGATGGGCATGTATGAACAATTTCAGTGGTACGACGAGGTGGCGCACACGGTCTCCGCGACGGTCGTCGCCGGGATAGGCTATGCATCCTTCCGGGCGCTCGAACTTCACTCCGAGGAGATCGACGTTCCCGCCGAATTCAGAGCGGTATTCATCGTCGTCTTCGTCCTCGCCGCAGGGCTCGTCTGGGAGGTAGTGGAGTTCTCACTCGGGGACCTCGTCACCGTCTACGGGCTCGACGACATCGTCACCGACCTCGTGTTCAACGCCGTCGGTGCCATGATCGTGGCTCTCTGGGGAACCGGCCACGTCGGGGGACTCGTGAGCTTCTTCCGGGACCGCCTCCGCTCCGCCTAGGATCACACGAGAGCCGAGCGCCGATCGTGCCAGTCGAAAGAGTCCTCCTGCGACCCGATCCGTGCAGTTCCGATCAACCGTGGGACGACGGATGACAGTCCCTACACGGCACCGCGTTCCTCAGCCTTCGATACGCGGACTACGTCAATGACACCGTTTCGCCACGCTCCGCGGCATCGTAGACCGCCTCGATGGCCCGCATGTCCACTAACCCGTGCCTGGCGTCCGCGTGGAACCCGTCACCCTCGAGGAACTCCGTCGCGAAGTGGTCGAACTCCTCTTCCATCTGGTCGATCGGATCGAAGGTGAACCGAGAGACGGCATCACCCCGAGACAGTGTCACCGCGCGTGCTTCGCGGCCGAAGAAGGCCGGGTCGAGCTCGATTTGTCCGTCGAGACCAGTGACGCGGAAGATCCCTGTTCGGTGCGCGTTCTGACTCGCGGTACAGGTTACATACACGCCATCGGGAAACTCCAGCGTGAATGCAGCCCGCTCGTCGGGTACCCGGGCGAAGGCATCTCGGTCGGAAGAGTGATCGACGGCCTGGGCCGAAATCGGATCCGCGTCGAGGACAAACCGTGACGTGTTGATGGGGTAGATTCCCAGGTCGGTGACGGAGGTCCCCGGCCCCGCGAGGTCCGGGTTCAGCCGCCACTGATTCGGGTCCTCGATGATCTGCAGAAGCCGCTGTGACATGCTCCCATGGACGAACGCCGGTTCACCGATGAAGCCCTCCCGGACCAGTCGTCGGGTGAACCGAATCGCGGGATCCGACTGCATGCGATAGGCGACCATGAGCGGGACGTCGTTGTCCTCGACGATCGTCACCATTTGCTCCGCACGCTCCACAGTCGCCTCCATCGGCTTCTCACAGAGGACGGCCTTGTCGAATGCGGCCGCTGTCTCGACGTATGGGAGGTGGAGCGCGTTGGGCGTGCAGACGTAGATGGCATCGTAGTGCTCCGTCGCAGCGCCGTCCATGAACGCATCGTACGTGACACCTGCCTCGAGATCGTGCTCCGAGGCAACACGCGCTGCCTTCTCGGCCGAGCCGCTCACGGCAACCGTCGTCTCACAGAGGTCGGACTGTGCCACCGCCGGGATGGCACGATCGAGAACCCACCAGCCCAACCCGACCATCGCGAACCGGACTGTCCCGGACTCGCGCGTCTGCCAGTCTCTGGCGGTGAACTCATCGAACACACGTTCCAGTTCCATGTTTCAGGAGGCGCAAGCGACTGTCTTGAAGCTGTCCCCTTTCGACACACTACACCGGTGAGAACCTGTCCCCGTCGTTCAGTCCCGGGTCACCGGCTGGATCCCCAGACGATTCGTTACCTCTCCCAGCCACTCCATCGTCTGTACGTAGGTCGCCTCGTCGTCCCAGTGTTCGGTGTACACGGGCACGTCGTCGGAGAGATCGTCGATGTGCTCGAGATATGGTTCGTACGCCATCACTCCCTCTCCCGGTGGGACTTCCGCGATGGCCACCACCCCCACGCCATCCTCGACCGTGGGATGTGGGACGAGACGGAGATCCTTCGCGTGCACCGCCGCGACGTCGTCGCCGAGCAAGTCGAACATCTCGGTGAGTGCCTCGGTACTTCGATGGGCCGTCTCGACCGAGAGCATATTCATGGCGTCCATGTGGACACCCAGGCGGTCATCGTCAACGGAATCGAGGAATGCCCGGACTGACTGCGGCGTGTGGAAGAACGAGTTGTACCAGGGTTCCAAGGCATACATCGTCGACTGGAGATCCAACCCGTCGAGGATTCGGTGACAGTTCTCCCGAGCCCGCTCGCGGGCCTGCTCCCCATAATTCTCAACGTGGGGTTCGCTGAAGTCCCCGGCCGATCCCACAATCGTCACCACGCAATCCGCACCCATTGCCTCGGCTCGGCGCAACCGTGAGCGTACACCCTCGATGCGTGCCGTTCGGTGCGCCTCGTCCGGGGTGAGGAGGTTCTCCCAGTATCCCCACTCGCCGACGGTAAGACCGTAGGATCGGATCATCTCGCCGAACTCCCGACACGCGTCGATCGACCACTCGGATGCCTCGTCCGGAACGTCGATCGTTCCGAGCCCGAGGTCGTCCATGAGCGGGAGGCGGTCCTCGAGTTCCTCACGACTCCGTACGGGGAGCCAGTTCAGGCCAAATCGCACACGCCATCACAACCAGTGGGAGTGGCAAAAAGACGTGGGTCGGGTTACCCGTCGAGCGTCAGTTCGAATCGGAGCCGTCCCCCATCGTCACGAACCAGCTGAAGTGTGCAATCGTCTTCGATCAGCGCCCGCGCGAGATACAGATCGAGACCTTCGTCCGTCCCAACGGGTTCGAATAACGACGCTCGGAGGGTGTCTGGGAGTGCTGCCCCATCGGCTGCGATACTGAGTTTGAAGCCCTGTTCGCTCCGCTCGCAAGCGAGTCGAATCGAGCCATCGGTCTCCGTGAGCCCGGCGATGGCGTCGAGCAAGAGGTAGAGTGACTGCCCGAGGGTCTCGGGAGCCTCGGCCGGGGGAAGCCTCCCATCGACGTCGATCGGGATCGAATACTGTGAGCGGACCTGGTCGACGGCGTCACTGACCGCCGTATCTACCCTGGTCGATCCACCCCCTTCACCGCCACCTGACACGGCCGGGAGCGCCCGGACGTGTCGAACAAGCGTGGCCATCGTCCGGGCACTCCTGTCGATGGCGTCGAGCGCGTCCTGGTCCGCAGCAGGGACTGCCGGTTGAAGCTGATCGGCATACCCGATCACGACGTTTGCCCCGTTCAAGATGTAGTGCCGGAGCAGGTCGTTGAGGCGCTCGAGTCGACGCTGTTCGGCCTGGATCGCCTCGGCACGCGCCTCCGCCCGGGCTACCGCCTGTGCCGTGTCGAGGGCGTGTGCGTGCACAGTGCCGACGACCATCCCCGCTAGGAGCCCGACACTTATCGAGACGTGGAGCGACTCTCGGAGTTCTACTGGTGTGACGTGTTCTGAGCCGGTGACGAGCGTCACGATTCCCACGCTCACGAATAAGATGCACGCCCCGACGAGCCATCCCAGGATAGTACCTGGCCGATCGTCGACGAGGGATCGTCGACTGTGCCAATAGCCACTGTAGAGCAGCCCCATCCCGGAGAGGGCGACGAGGAGTGGCGTCAGCGCCTCGGATACCTCGAATCCGGCCGACCCGTCCGCACTATACCACAGCGAGCTCCCTGCCAGCAGTAGTCCACCGACTCCGAGGGCCAGTCCCCACCATCGTGCCCGCATTAATCGCAGGTTAACCCCCCGAACGAGATAATACCTCCCGTCGGGAGATCCACGGCAGGATGGATCGCATTACCGAGAAGAGATTGTAAACACTTAGTAGCGCGACGACCCCGTTTCACCGTATGGTCAACTACAGGAAACTCCACGACCCGAACGCGGAGTACACGATGCGCGATCTCTCCGCGGAGACGATGGGGGCGGACCGAGATCGGCCCGGTCCCCGCAATCTCGAGATCACGGACGTCCAAACGACGATGGTTGATGGAAACTACCCCTGGATCCTCGTCAGGGTCTACACCGACGCGGGCATCGTCGGCACCGGCGAATCCTACTGGGGTGGCGGCGACGCGGAGATCATCGAGCGCATGGCGCCATTCCTCGAGGGAGAGAATCCGCTCGACATCGACCGCCTCTATGAGCATTTGATCCAGAAGATGTCCGGCGAAGGCTCGATCTCTGGAAAGGTCATCTCCGCCATCTCGGGGATCGAAATCGCCCTCCACGATGTCGCCGGAAAGGTCCTCGAGGTGCCCGCGTACCAACTGTTGGGGGGCAAGTACCGCGACGAGGTTCGGATCTACTGTGACTGTCACGCGGGCGACGAATCCGAGCCCGAGTCGAACGCACGCGAGGCGGAGCGAGTGGTCAGCGAACTCGGCTACGATGCCCTGAAGTTCGACCTGGACGTGGCGTCGGGGGCGGAAAAGGACAGGGCGAACCGCCACATGCGCGGCCCCGAGATCGAGCACAAGGCCGAGATCGT
>CAZEDI010000033.1:0-22813 GCA_964510865.1 uncultured Halobacteriales archaeon | reverse complement strand
ATAATCGATTTGGAATTGAATGCTATTCTATATAAATCCTTCGCGTTCGGCCGGACTTTGATTCGGGGTAGTCCGTGCCCTCCAGGGGTTTTCGTCTTTCCGGTGATCCGATATTTTATACGGTGTATGGTACCGGTTCGCAGGTCAGGGCCGGTTGGTACGGTGTGTGAGGCTGCTCGATCGTATCAAAACACTATGACACCATCCCCTGTCATCGTACAGGGTTCGATGCTGTGTGCATGTACAGAATGTCGGATGGGATTGGTGCGTGATTGTCCGGATGTGTCGACTCCTGATCTGTTCAGTGGGGACGTACTGCAAAATGGGCGAAAAAGCCAGGCGTATTTAACTCCGGTACCGATACATATCCGGTAGAAGAAATGAACAGAGGATCGTGTTCTCAGTCGTGGTCCCGTCGGGCTGTCCTTTCCGGGATCGGGATGACACTATGTGCAGGGTGTGCTGCCCCGTCAGGAAGGGGGACAGCACCGCTGAACGGTAACAGTTCGAATGGTTCTGGCGACACCCCTATCGGATCGTGGTCCCCGCCGACTGACGCCCCGACGACGGACGTCGACGTGAACGTGTTAGTCGAAGGCCTCGAGAATCCATGGGACGTGTCGGTTGCGCCAAACGGTGACGTGTTCATAAGCGAACGCGTCGGTCGGATCACCCGATTCACTGCCGGCGAGATCGAAGACGTGCTTGCACCCGAGAGTGCGATCGATGCGGAGGCAGTCTCGCCGGGATCCGACGAGCGGCCGTGGTGGGTCCAGGGTGGGGAAGGTGGCGTGCTCGGCGTCGCGCTCCATCCCGAGTATCCCGACGACTCATCCGTGTATGTCTATTACACTGCCGCTGTCTCCGATGCGCGGGTGAACCGAGTCTCGCGATTCGACATTTCGGCATCCGATCCCGCGACGACCGAAACCATCTTGATTGACGACATCCCCGGATTCAGGGTTCACAACGGGGGGCGTATCGAATTTGGCCCCGACGGGTACTTGTGGGCGACAACTGGTACAGCAGCGTTCGACAACGATGAGGAGAGCGAGCGTGCGACGGACCCTGGCTCACTAGCCGGCGCGGTGTTGCGTATAACTGCTGAAGGAGATCCGGCTCCCGGTAACCCTGACATCGGGGACGAGGCCGATCCACGGGTCTACACATACGGTCATCGCAATCCCCAAGGCATCGTCTGGCTTCCCGACGGGAGCGTACTCGTCAACGAGCACGGGGGGACGGGGTACGACGAAATCAACCGTCTCGTCGCAGGAGCATACTACGGATGGCCGAACAAGCCCAGAACGCGGAAAAAATACGTGGATGCCGATGATGTCCACCCGCCGCTGGTCAATTCCGGGAAAAACACCTGGGCGCCATCGGGGAGCGTGTTCTACACTGGCGATGACGTGCCGTCCTGGTCGAACCGGATGCTGATCGGTGGGTTGCTCAGCCAGCAGGTGTTGATCGCGACCATCACGCCGCCAGGGGGTCAACTTCCGCCTGTTGGCGAAGAAGGACGACGCTTTGACGACGAGTGGCTCGACGACGCGTATGTCGTGACCACCCACCCCGTGCTGAAAAACGAGCTCGGTCGGGTCCGGCACCTCGAACAGGGTCCTACCGGCGAACTGTACGCTATCACTTCCAATCGGGACGGACGTGCTCAGGCGCCATTCCCCCGCGACCGTGACGACGTGTTTGTCCAGATAACCGGGACGTGAGCACGGCGGAACGAACTTTCAGACCATGCGCATACACGACGTTTCCACGAACCTCCTCGTACTGACTCTGAGCATTGGGATCGTCGCGTCGACGTTCCTGATCGTCGGTTTCGTCTCCCTTCCTGGTCCGGGCCTCTCTCACCCCGGGGAGGGGTTCGGACTGAATACCGAGATGCCCAATCCCTGTGTCGGTACGATCACGGACGAGCCCAACAGAACGACGCTGTTCACGATCCAGGGATATCGGCCCAGCGGTGAAACAGCGAGTTTACTCGTCGGGGTCCACCCGAACGGGTCAGTCGTCGGGATCCACAACGACAGTGCCCACGACCGCCGGTGGGTGTATGACGTCGATCACCTGCCCGGTGGTGATCTCTTGCTCGCGGCCACGGAACCGGGGATCACTGTCATCGAAGAGATACACCCGACGACCGGGAACCATTCTACCGTCAAACGCTTCGGTGACGTTCTGGACGCCCACGACGTCGATCGAATCGACGAGCACGAGTGGGTCCTCGTCGATAAACACCCCCAGCACAACCGTGTTCTCGTCTATAATCAAACGCGAGAGGCAGTTGTCTGGGAGTATCACTTCGACGATCATCCCGAAGACTTCCCGATTGACGGTGGCGGACCGTACCAGGACGACTGGACGCACGTCAACGATGTCGAAGTACTCGATGAGAACGTGTTTATGGTCTCGATCCGGAACTTCGACCAGGTAGTCGCTATCGATCGCGACAGCAGTGACGTCGTCTGGCGGCTCGGAGAAGATGATGATCACAGTACTCTCTTCGAACAACACAACCCGGATTACCTACAGGGGGAAAACGACACGCCAACGGTCCTTGTGGCGGATAGCGAGAACGATCGCGTCGTCGAGTATGCCCGAGACGGTGACGACTGGACGCGAACGTGGGTACTTTCTGGCGGGTTACACGAGCCGCGGGACGCTGATCGCCTGCCCAACGGTAATACGCTCATCGCCGAACGAATGGGACACCGTATCCTGGAAGTGACTCCAGAGGGTGACGTCGTCTGGGAGTTCTATGCCCCCTGGCAGCCGTACGACGTCGAACGCTACGGATTGCCGGACGAATCCAACGGACCGACTACCCGAGAGATGAATGCGACGGGAACGTATCGACTCGATGGGAGTGCCGGATTCGGTGTGCCCGCAATCGAGCACTGCTATGACTTCCTCGCCTCGTGGAATGGCGGGAGTGGACTCGTCCCCGATCGGACCTCGCCGTCATCGAGCTCCCCGCAGTTTACCGATAGGCAGTTTGAGGAACCCCGCTCGGATAGCGTTCAAACCCTCCTCGCCGGTGGGGGACTCATCGCTGTCGTCGTCACCGGGATCGTCCTTTGGCGACGGTTGGTGTCTACTCAGTCCTGATGTGTCGAAGCAGACAGGAGAGTCACTGGCAATCTCCGGTCGGAAGGGGGCGGACGTCACCCGGTGAACTGGTGGTACTCCAGTCCCTGGTGTTTGAGTTCCTCCCGGCGCTTTCGCTCGAGGAACGAATACACTGCGCCATGCGGAGCTCCATCGAGAAGCATTTCGACTGCAGACCGAACGACGTCGACCTGCCTAGGCATTCCGATGATCCCGAGAGTCGTCCCGTAGATGACCACGGAGGCACCGCTGAGATCCTCCATGAGCTCCCGCGTTCGGCCGTCCTTCCCGATCAAGCGGCCCTTCTGACGCTCGAGGTCGTTTTTGTTCCGTGAGGCGCGCTCGATATCCACGATGTCGAACATCATCATGTCGTCTTCGAGGAGTTCGAGTGCGTCTTCGGGGGCGAAGCCGCGTCCAATAGCGCGGACGATGTCGGGTGCCTTCAGACCCGTAACGGGATCGCCCGTCTGCTCCACTCTGACCGAGTGGTTCTCGGAGTCGACATCCAGGCGGACCTCGGCCCGGCGTTCGATCTCACGTAGTGTTTCGCCGCCTTCACCGATCAGCACGCCGATCCGATCACCGGGCACCTTCACGTGCTGCATACAGTGCTTCTACTAGACGGGGCAGTAAAAGCCTTCTTGGGCGGCGTGCACACACTCCATCTCAGCACGACTGTCGCTCGATAGACCTGACTGTGGTGTCCACGTCGATGGTAGCGGTTAGGCACCCGTCGTTTCGTCGGTCGTCGAGTCGTCCTCACTCATCGTCCGCGGTCACGAACTCGTACAGCTCGTCTTCCGTCAGCTCGAGACCCTGTCGCGTAAAGAAGTTCGCCACGTTCCGACAGTCACGCCGCAAGTACTCCTCCGCGGTGGGGTGGTGGACCGTCAGTGCCTGTCCAATGTCGATTATCACGAGTTCTCCTTTGTACACCACCATGTTGTACTCTGAGAGGTCGCCGTGGACGAGACCGGCTCGATGAAGCCGTCGCATATACTCGCGAACGACCTCGTAGGCTGTTTGAGGATTCTCTACGTTTACATCACTGAGCGTCGGGGCGGGATCGCCTTCGACACCGATATACTCCATCACGAGGACATTCCGCTGGACAGCGATCGGCTCGGGGACCCTCACACCGGCCGCGTGTGCTCGTTGGAGATTCGAGAACTCCTTGCGCGTCCACGCAAGAACGACTTTCTTTTTATCGGAGCCGATTCCCTCGAATCGCGGGTCCCCCTCGAGATACTCCCGCATGTGGGTGAAGTCTGACGCATTGATTCGATAGATCTTGACTGCGACATCGACTTCGTCCGGACCATACGCCTCGAATACCGTAGCTTCCTTTCCCGATGAGATCGGGCCGCCAAAGGCCGTAAGATACCCGTCCTGAACGAGCTTATAGATGGCCGCATAGGTCGCGTCGTCGAAGATGGCGCCCTCGACCTTGAACTGGTCCGCGTCTGTGAGGCGCTTTCGGAACTCGGCAAAATCACGATCGTGCTGGCGGGCGATCGTGTCGGCTTCATCATCGGTAACGTCGACGTCCTCCCACTCGTCTCCGGGGACATCTACCTCGTCGACGTCAACGAGTTCAAACTCACCCGACATGATAAAAGCGGGTCACTCGATGTGACCTTCTTCTCGGAGCTGTTCGGCGTCCTGATTCTCATATCGCCACACGATATCCGCTTTTTCGTCCTGCCAATCCCATGGTTCGACGAGTACGACGTCGTCCTGACGGATCCAGATACGTTTTTGCATCCGGCCAGGGATTCGTGCTGTCCGTTGTGTGCCATCCGCACATCGGACTTTAACCCTGTTCGCCCCGAGCATATCCTCGACGACCGCGAAGACCTCCCCCTCTTCGGGCATACGAAGGTCCTTGCGCTGGCCCTCGTTATCGCTCATGCTCGGGTATTCGACCGCGCGAGGTTTAAGTGATGTCCTCGTTGCCCGGTCCTCGTGAGTCGCGCGCGCCCCCTCGGTGCCGCTCCTCTTACGGTATCACGGGGACGTCGGCAACAACCGAGAGAAAATCACCCGTAATCCGGATTAATTGGAAATAAAGCGACACGAACCCCGGGCAACCCAAGAACAGCGAGTTGTCGTTTAATGCTACGGGATGGACAGAGGTTCGTTCGGAGGCATAGACGATGACACTCAGTAAATTGCTCGGAATCGCCCTCGCGATCACGGTGGTCGGTGCGGGCGTGACCGGAGCCGTGGCCGCGATGGATCAGGGAGTATCGATTGAGGACCGTCCTGACGAGTCACAACCCGGGGATGAACCACCCGAAGTTGCGAATAATGAACGAGCTGATGACGTCAATGAGTCGGGTGACGCGTCCGAAGAGACTGCCGATGGACCGCGGGGACCACCCGGAGACCTGCCAGCACAGGTCCCCTCACATGTAGCTGACATTCACGCTGCGATCGGTGACTTCCTCGATGGTGAGCTGACGAGTCCGCTCGGCGAAGTCGTCAGCGGGATCGCCCCTACCGACGGTTCCGTAGCCAGTGAACATGCGGACGTGAACTCCACAGACGACGGTCAGGCACCTGAGACAGGGGAGCCAGGACCGCCGGATGCACTCCCCGGATCGGTTCCGGACCATGTGTCGGGAATACACAACGCTGTGTCAGGCTTCCTCGGGAACACGATCGACTCTCTCGGGGCAGCGGTGAGCAGCCGGTAACGCACGGAGGACGAGTACATGACCACTCCGACGCAGGGGGGCCAGACCATGGGACGGCGCGAATACCTTCGGACCAGCGCAGCCGTGGTAGCCAGTGCAACGATTGCGCTGGCCGGCTGTTCGACCGCCGTTGGATCCGTCCCGGCGCCACGGTTCCCCGAAGGCCGGATGAGCGATTGGGACAGGATCGATACGCGCCAAACGACGCTCTATGAGCGAGAGATCGCGGGCAGGACAATCGAGGCACGAGCGCACGCGATCGCCTACGAGGATGTCGCGCTCCGCCGGGAGCTGGCAACCGTGGTGGGCGAGCTGACTCACCCGGTCAGCCTCCTGGCAGCGAGTCGAATCGCGGGTAGCCTCGACCTCGATCGTATTGCCGATCTTGATGAGACGCTCGTGAAAGACGCGGAACGCCTCGCGAGATCCCGCTTCGAATCACGCGTGGCATCGGTCGGTGTCCAGAATCTCCAACGGACTGCTGCAGGCACCGTCACTGTGGACACGGGTGAAACAGCCAATGTGTTCCAGTACGTCGCAGATCTGCCGCTCGATTCGACGACTGAGAACACGCCTCCAGGCGAGACAGAACCGATCCCTGTCACTGGAGACCTGCTCACCTGGCGACATGACGGGGATCTATTCGTCGCAGGTGCCGTCTACCCGGCGACGGAACTCGCCTCGGCCATCGAAGAGAGGCGGGCAGCCGATCGTGCAGTCGATATCAGCTTCGATCCGGCGTCCTACCGATCGGCCGTTCGTGAGATCCTCACAGGCGTGCAGTGAGTCACTGGTCCCTGCTGTCCAGGATCACTTCATGACGGTACCGTCCTCATGTGAATGATCGCGATAGAGAAAAAGGCCTATCACGTCATGCCCAGCAATAGGTAGGTAATGGGAGCTGCCCGTCCCGGGATCGTCGTCGTGATTATTATCTCAATGCTGGTGCTCGGCGGGATTACCGGAGGTGCCGCCGGCGAAGCAGGCCCTTTCGCGGCCGCCACGCAGGTCGACGCGGACTCGGTATTATTGCGTGCGACACTCGATGACGATGGGTCCGCGACCTGGCTGATCCGACATCGGGTCACGCTCGACGACGAAAACACCACGGAGGCATTCGAATCCCTTCAAGACGATATCCGCCAGAACCGATCGTCGTTCGAGGACCGATTCGAAGAACAGATGCGTTCGACTATCCAGGTGGCCGAGAACGCGACTGGTCGAGACATGGGCCTGAGCAACGTTTCGGTCTCTACGGGAACGACTCCGTCCGGTGACGGACTCATTCAGTACTCCCTCGAGTGGGAGGGCTTCGCGGTCGTGGAGAATGAACGTATCGTGGCTGGTGACGCCATTGCCGGTCTCTATCTGGATTCCACACAAACCTTGCAATTCCAATGGCCAGACGCCTACGGCGTGAGTTCCGTCACCCCCAATGCCGACGAACTCCGCCAGGGGGTGGCGGTTTGGCATGGCCGACTGGCCTTTGGCTCGGATGAACCCCGGCTCGTTCTCTCGACACAGGCAGGATCTGGGACAACGGCGGATGGGGTGACGACCACCGGAGACGATGGAACGACGAATTCTCCGGTGACGTCAGCGACTGACCGGGACGAGTCTATGCTTCCTTTCCTGGCGGGCGGATTGGCCGCGTTCCTCGTCCTCGCGGCACTAGCGTGGGTTGCGGTTCGTCGACGGCCGGGCGGTCTGCCCGGTGCTTTTAGTACACCAGTCGGCGGGTCACGTGATAATTCTCCTCCAGGTGGTGGACAGGCACGTGACGACGGTGCATCGGGATCACCTGACGGGGCCGCAACACCGCCAGAAGAACTCTTGAGTAACGAGGAGCGGGTATTGCGGTTGCTCGAGGAGCGTGGCGGTCGCATGAAACAACAAGATATCGTCTCCGAACTCGACTGGACGGACGCGAAGACGAGTCAGGTAGTCGGCTCTCTCCGGGAAGAAGACCAGATCGAGGTGTTCCGTATCGGTCGGGAGAACGTCCTCGCGCTTCCCGGAGAGAGCGATTTGTGACGGATCCCGGCATCGCGAGTGAGTCCAAGCGAGTCGACCACGGAATTCCGCAGACTGCGGTGGTCTGAAACCGGATTAAACCGGGTTAACTCGGGCCCACGGTCGGGGGTGTATATGCCCGCGTGTGTCTAAGGGTGGATCGAGATGACTGAGCGACGGACGGTGATCGTGGTACTTGTCGTGGTCGCCGCAGCGATATCCTTGGGGGGTCTCTCCCTTGCGGCAACTGGGAACGTGGTGTCTGCATTGTCGGCCGACACAACGCCGGCAACCACTAGTCAGGTGAACGACTCGGGGAACGAGAGCCTTGGTCCGGGAGCGCATTTCTCTGGCGTCGTTGGTAGCCAGCAGGCGGAAATCGAGGGCGAGGTCGAGTCTCGTGCCTTCGGTATTTCCGTCGCGAAGGCTGCCACCAATCACTCGAAGGCAGCCGTAGTCGCCGATCGGCTTTCCACTGTTCGTGAACGCCTCGCCGACCTCGGGGAACGACAGCGCGACCTCCGGGCAGCCAAACAGAACGGCTCTCTGAGTGACGCAGCGTTCGCGGTACAGATGACGGAAATTGTCACCCGTGCCCAGACAATGAAGCGACTCGTGAACCAGTCCGAGGCCGTCTCCCGGGACCTCCCGACGAGCGTTCTGGCGGAACAGGGTGTCGATGTCGAGGCGATCCAGACACTCAAACTCGACGCACACAACCTATCCGGACAGAACGTGTCTGCGCTCGCCAGGTCGATCGCCGGTGACCGGATCGGTGCAAGCTTTACGCCGCCTGGACTGAATTCGTCGGTCCCTGGTAGCCCTCCTGACGGAGACAGCGCTGACGACACGGGGCTACCGGATCAGGCACGCGGAGTGCCTGACGATTCGGAAAATACGACTGAGCGAGGGAATGGACCAGATTCTGTCGGGGGGAGCGAGGAGCCTATCGATACTGTGACAGACCCGGATGAGACTACCACTGATCCCACTGACAACGTGACTGGTCCCGGCGAGAACACGACGGATCCGGTCGATAATTCCTCGAATTCCCTCGAGAACGTGACCGACCGACTCACCACAGCCACGCGTGGAGACGAGAAGGCCGGTGACGTGACAGTGCCAATCGAGACGATGGCACCCGACTCTGAACGACAGAGTGCTCCTCGACGGCTGGTGTAGCACTGACCGCCGTGAACGGGATCAGCTAGCGTTGAGCGTATCGGGACGGCTCAGGACGTCGCGAGTTTTGCACGACCCGGGGCAATTAGCTCGTCAAGGTACTCGGCGAGCGCAGTTTTCGCGTCCGCAGGGTGGAGATCCCCTGATTCAAGCGCATCTGCGAGTGCGTCATAGCTCTCGTAGGTGACGGTGCCACCGTACTCGTCTGGCCGCTCGATTACGACCTCCTCGAACCGTGGGAAGACGTGGTATTGGTAGAGTTGGAGGACGGGATTTTCGCGTTCGTTCCCGTCGTCGTCGGGCTCGGGATCACGAGTAGGAGGACAAAACGCGTCGTTCACCTTTGACTCGATCTCGTCGGTCGTATCCTCCATCGAGATCGTCGTCCCTTCACTCGAGGACATCTTTCCGACGCCCGTATCGAGGTCAGCGAGAATCGGTGTGTGTACTGCTGTCGGGGCCTCGTACCCGAGTTCGGGAAGGTTCTCACGCGCTAATACGTGTACCTTGCGCTGGTCGATCCCACCGACCGCGAGATCGAGGTCGAGGTATTCGATGTCGAGTGCCTGCATCAGGGGGTAGACCACATGCGAGACTTTTGCGGCTTCGCCGCTCTGAATCTCCGCCATGGCCCGCTGCGCCCGGTTGAGTGTCGTCTCGATGCCGAGCGCGTGAACGTCGAGAACGTACTCCTCGTCCAGTTGGTATTCGCTTCCGAGAACGAACTCCGTCTGGGTTTCGTCGAGGCCGTACGCTAGGAATTGCTCCCGCATCCGTTCTGCAGTCTCTCGAATCTCCGCGAAGGAGCCCTTGTCATTGAGGTATGCGTGGACGTCGGCGAGCAAAATCACGATCTCGAAGCCGACTGCTTGGAGATCGATGAGTTTGTTCGCGGTGAGCATGTGGCCGAGGTGGAGGACGCCGGAGGGCTCGTAGCCGACGTATGCGCGCCTCCCTGCAGGGTTCTCAGCGAGATCGCGCACCTCCTCGTCGGTGATCGCCTCCACCGTGTTCCGCGTCAGCAACGCATAGGCGTCCATGGCAGGGAGAAGCGTGAGCGGGCCTATAACTCGTTTGACTCGTCGTCGTCCCCGGTGATGGTCAGTTTCCAGCAGTTCGTATCTCGTACTCCGCGACGGTCGCCGGGTCTACTGCCTCGAAGACCACCGCGAACTGCCAATACTCGGTTCTAGGAAGCGCTTCATCCGATTCCGCTTCCTTGCTTTCGAGAGGTGCTCCATCAGCCCCGCGAAGCGTCACTTCTACCTCGACGCCAGGGTACGAATAATCCCCCGTATTTTGCACTCTACCGCTGACCTTGCTATACCCGTCGGCAGTAGCGAACTCGTGTTCCTGGACGAGCAGATCCACCTGAGAGCCCGGTGCCATCGAGCCCTCGACGTCAGGGTGTGTCGTCCATCCATCGCTGTCGTATGCCGGGGATGTCTCGGCCTCGGGGATGTACTGAGCACAGCCAGTAGCCAGTGAGGACACGACTGCCCCGAACGTCGTGAGAAACACCCGCCGATTACTGATCATACTACGCTCTTTCTGCTCAAGTCGAAAGCGTACAGCCCCGGCAGTACCATGCCCTTCAAAGGGACACGCTAGGAATCGAGGAGCTCACTCGGGCTGACGTCTCGGCGGTCGGCCCGATGCTCGGAAATCAGCTCGTCGACCATCTCCTGTGTGTGCGCTCGAGAACGCTCGGCCGCGCGGTCTTCCCACGCGGCGATAGCCGATTCGACGTCATCCTCCCTGGCGACGACGAGTTCATCGATCGTTTGTGTGGTCACCTCCGAGGCTGGTGCTACCGGCACGTCATGCTCGAAGAGTACCTCGTCCGCCTCTCGCGAAAGACCTCCTCGCTTGAGGACAAGTCGTGGGTCGACAGTAGCGAGTCGTTCGGCCGTGCTACGTCCAGCCCCGCTGGCATCCCGAAGGAGGAGGACGTCGTCCCGCGCCAACCCCACGTCGTCGTCAGCTGCATCGATCGCGCCTCGCGTGAATTGCTCGATTGGCTTCACAGGAACGAGCCCTTCCTTCTCCTCGGCGATGTCGGCGAAATTCGAGTGATCGAGCTTCCAAAGCTCCTTGAGCCGATCCAGCTTCTCCGCGAGCTCGTCGTTTGCATCCTCGAGCTCGTCGATCGTCCGCCTGAGCCGGTCGTTCTCGCGCTTCAGCCGTGTGACCTCACGGCGCTCTTTTGCATCCCGGCGTTCCTCTCTGCGAGCTGCGGACAGTTGTTCCTCGTACTCGTCGATTTTGGCCTCCTTCTCTTCGACGGTCTGGGCCAGCTGTCCAACGTAGGCTTCCAGCTGTTCTACGCGCTCAGTCAACTCGCTGATGCGTACTTGCTCCGGCGTGGGTTCTGGCGGGGCGGTCTCGGTTGATTCGTCTGTCGAGTCCTCATCAGGTCGGAGGTCGGCGAGGACTGTTTCGACTGATTTCTCCTCGGAGAGTGTCCGTGCCACGACTTCACCGGCATCGACATCGACATCGTGTGGCACTTTCCGGCGAACACGTTCGATCTGGTCGGCGTGGTCGTCGTGGGCGAACAACGCTGCGGCGAGTGCGTCCCGTTCGTGATCGTTGTCGTAACCCTCATCCCGGGTACGATGTTGCTTCTCATCGATAGGCAAGTCCCGCTCCGGGTGCCAGCCAGCGGCATCAAAACTTCGCCGAATCTTTTCGACAGTCTCCGGCATCGGCTCGACGTCCGCCGCGACGAGCACGGGACGGCCACGATCGACGATCCACTCGATCACGTCCGCGGTATCAGCAGTCCGCGTGCTGAGGACGTCGAGCACCTCGCCGTCGAGATCCAGGAGCGCAACGGCTGTCGTCGTTCCCGGATCGATGCCCACCAGAACGCGGTCCCGGCGTTTTGCGAGCGGCTCGAATTCGAGCCCGTCCCGTCGCTGGCGCTCGATCTCGATCCGGACGTCTCCAGAGCGTTCTCGGGAAACGGGGAGCTCATCGGGCGTGGCCTCCACCGTAAAGACGGCGTTCGAAAACCCACCGTACTTTTCCGTCACGTCACGCTCGAAGTCCAGTCCCGCGTCGTCCAGCGCGGATTCGACGTCACGGGCTCGCGTTTTCACCGATCCATGGATCCGACGGGTGAAGCGGTCCTCGGACCACCCGCCTTTCCCGGTGGAACGGCCTCTCGACACCTTCACCTTCGTCGTATTCGTAAATGCGGAGACCTCGTATCCGACACTGTGGGCGGCGAGACGGGCTGCCGCCTCGGCCTCTTGCATGGGATCCTTGCCGTAGGGGATTCCGTGGCGCTTCGCGACACGCGAGAGTGGCTCGGGGCGTTCATCGCCTGTCACTTGGACGAGCGTCGTATTCGCGGGAAGCGATCGAAGGAGATGGACGAGCGCGTCCTTGTCCTCGGCAAGCTCATATGCATTGTCCGTCGCGAGGAGGTCCGGTTCCTCGTCGTCGATGGATCGGAGGAGCTTGCGGTGGGAGACGATCTCCCGCTCAAGCTTCTCGCCGTCGAACCTGACGAGGGCATAGGAGGGTGAATCACCACGTACGTCCCCCCGTTGTACGTCAACGCCGTACACCAGCGTGTCTAGAGCGCTCGTCCGAGCGGTCACGGAGACGGCTATGGGATCGGCGGGTAAATACTCCACGACGGGCACCCTCACTCCATTCGTCAGGGGGGGAAGGGAACGTCGATCGTTAAGCCGTCGTGTGCTACCGTCACATCGCCGTCGAATACATCGCTTGCCTCCCCCGCAAGTACCGTCGCCTCGCCCGCGTAGCGGGATGAAATATGCGTGAGCACCAACTGGGAGACGTTCGCGTCGCTAGCCACTTGTGCCGCTTCACGTGCAGTCGCATGCCCCGTCTCCCGTGCCCGGTCCGCGAACTCATCGCCGAACGTCCCATCATGAATCAGGAGATCCGCGTCACGTGACGCCTCGATGACAGTTTCGGTCGGCCGGGTATCGCCCGTATACACGATGTGCCTGCCCGGCCTGGGTGGTCCCACGACCTGATCGGGGTCGACAACGGTCCCATCTTTGAGTTCGACGGTCTCACCTGCGTGGAGGCGGGAGAACTGTGGCCCCTCCGGAACCCCGAGTTCCTCTGCATGGTCCCGATCGAATCGGCCCTTTCGTTGGTCCTCCACAAGCGCGTATCCCACGGAATGGGTTCGGTGCTCGACGGCGATTGCGCGGATGTCGTAGTCCTTCCCATCGAATACAACCTCGCCGGGCGCGACCTCCTCGACATGGACGGTGAAATCCGGCTCGCCGCTGCATGCCGTAAGCATGGAGATGAGGTCTGCTCGGGTCCGGGGTGGAACGGTTATCGTCAGGGGAGCCTCCCGGTCGTTGAAGGCCAGAGTTTCGAGGAGACCGGGGAGTCCGTAGATGTGATCGCCATGGAGGTGCGTGAGGAAAATGTGTGAAAGCGAGAATCCGGTACCGAAGTGCATCATCTGTCGCTGCACGCCCTCGCCTGCGTCAAAGAGGAATTTATCCCCGTCACGATTGACAAAGATCCCGCTCGGGTTCCGTTCCGTCGTCGGCACGGCCCCGGCGGTCCCGAGAAACGTCACGCGCAGCGTCATCCCTCCAAGGTGATAGGGCGACGGATAAACGGCCTTCGGATCGACCGGTCCGGGGGTCTCCGAGCTCGCGTCAATCGAAACTGGAGGATTGATACCAGGGGAGCAAGTACGAGCACGTGATGGATTCGCCGCTCTGGATCGATGAATACGCCCCAGACATCGGGGACCTCCCACAAGCGGACCTCCGTGAGTATCTCGACCAGGTGAGCGACGGACCGATCAACCTCGTTCTTCACGGGCCACGAGGGAGTGGCAAGACTGCAGCGGTCAGGGCGCTTGCACGCAGCGTACACGACGACCCCGAGAACGATCTCATCGAGATCAACGTCGCGGACTTCTTCGATATGACGAAGAAAGAACTGCGGAACGACCCGCGGTTCGCCCGGTTCCTCCAGGGACGGAGCGACATGGGGAAAGGAGCGATGATCAACCACGTCGTCAAGGAGTCGGCGAGTTACGCTCCGATGTCGGGCGCATACAAGACGCTCGTCCTCGACAACGCAGAGGGCATCCGCGAGGACTTCCAGCAAGCCCTCCGTCGAGTGATGGAGCGACACCACGAGGCCACACAGTTCGTCATTACAACCCGTCAACCGTCGAAGCTCATCCCCGCGATCAGGTCCCGGTGCTTCCCCATCCCGGTTCGCTCGCCGACCCGGGCCGAGATCGAGTCAGTTCTGGAAACTATCGTGGAGAACGAGGACGTGGAGTACGATGCTGACGGGCTGACGTTCGTGGCGAGTCACGCCGACGGCGACCTCCGACGGGCAATTCTCGACGCCCAGACCGTTGCGGAGACCGAAGGGGAGATCACCCGCGAGGCCGCATACGAGACGCTCCGCGAGGTTGGTGACGACGACGAGATCGCGACAATGGTCGAGAACGCGCTCGCGGGCGAATTCACCGACGCCCGATCGACCCTCGATGATCTCCTTGTCGTCGAAGGATACGACGGGGAAGAGGTGCTGGAGTCACTCCTCCAGGTATCGCGGGATCGTGACCTTGCTCCCGAGCCGGAACTCACGCGGATCGCGGGTGATATCGACCTGGACCTGGCCGAGGGAACGAACGATAGACTCCACCTCTCGCACCTGCTTGCAGAGCTCGGGGCCGAGTAATGCGCCTAGCGCGGGGATCCCGCCGCTATGTCGGTCTCTTCGCAATCCTCGCACTCGTCACTCTCCCGCTCTCTCCCGTCTCTGCCATCGGGTTCATCGTGCTCGCCGGGTTCGTTGCGTGGTTTTTCCGCGATCCCGACCGTCAACCACCGGACGGGGGAATTGTTTCCCCTGCGGATGGAACTGTGAGTGTTATCCTCGAGGAGGACGAGCGGATCCGCGTCGGCGTGTTCATGAACATCACAGACGTCCATGTGAACCGGGCACCGATTGGTGGGACGGTCGAGCGTGTGGATCACATGTCTGGGGCACACCGCCCGGCGTTCACAAAAGATTCCGATCGGAACGAGCGCGTCCGGGTGACGTTTCAGAATCACGAGGTCGTCCTAATTGCGGGGACGATAGCCCGACGAATCACCCCATACATCGAGGCTGGGGCCGACGTCGAGCGGGGTGATCGTCTCGGTCACATCGCCTTTGGCTCTCGTGCCGACGTACGACTCCCACCGACCATTGGACGTGAAGACCTCCACGTCGATGTAGGGGACTCTGTGGTAGCCGGAGAGAGTATCCTCGCTTCCGACCCGGACGACCCGACGTGACCGTCTGTCCCGGGGAAATTTCATGTCTGCCCGGGATAGTCCTCGTGCATGAGTAACGGAAACGAGCCGAGGGCCCGTGCTGCGTCGGACGCGTTCGGACTCTTATCGAACGATATCCGGATGACAATTCTCGAGACACTCTACGACGACGGGGGATCGGTCCCGTTTTCGGACCTCTACGATGCCGTCGATGTCAGTGACTCCGGGAAGTTCAACTACCACCTCGGTAAACTGACCGACCTGTACGTGCGTCAGGATACGGAGGGATACCGACTCACGCGGTCCGGTCGCCGCCTCCTCGCGACGATCTTCGCCGGCGACATCCTCGGGAATCCCGACGTCGACCGCGAACCAGTCGACAGGCCTTGTCCACGGTGTGGCGCGGCTGTCGAACTCAGGTACGAGGACGAAGCACTACGTGTACTTTGCACCTCGTGCCCGGGGTTCTTCGAAGGCGAGACCGACACCGAGCGGGAGCACAGGGAGAACCCGCCCGGGACGATATCGGTGCTCCCACTTCCCGCATCGGGCGTGGAGGGCCGAACTCCGACGGAAATCCTCGACGCCGCGGCCACGTGGATGATCCGCCGTACCGAATTTCACACCGCCGGGATGTGCCCGACCTGTGCCGGTGAGGTCGAGACGATCACACTGGCGTGTCCCGACCACGATGCCACGGACGGGCTCTGTGCGACCTGTGGCCGCGGGATTGCCGGCCTTGCGGATGTCACATGTCCCACCTGTGGTGACGGGATGACTTCCGCGCTCACGATCATGGCCGTTGGTGACGTCGCCGTCCGATCGTTCTTCGCCGACCACGGCCGCGACCTCGTGTCTCCGGAGTATGAGACAGCACTCCTGTTGGCCACTCCCGAGGAGACAGTCCGTGCGACCGACCCCCTCGAGTACGAAATCGCGTGGTCCCTGGGAGGAGAGACTCTCACAGTGACACTCGACGACGGTCCCGCCGTCGTTGAGGTAACGCGACACTGAGAAGAGATACTCCTCGCTAGCCGAGAACGTGGATGTGCCGCGTGAGGGATCGATGGACCCGTCGTTCGAATCGATCCTCCAGGATCCAACCCGTATCACCCGCAACGGCCGCCAGCGACCGATCCGCGATGACGACGGCACGATCCACAACGCGATGCGCGTCCGAGAGAGCACGACGTACGACGGTTTCGAGGTCGCCCTCGATCTTTGACTGCCGTCCGTACGGTGCATCGAACACCGCCGCGTCAGCACTCTCGTCCCTGAACGGGAGGTGAGAGACGTCGGCCCGGAGGACCGACCATTCCCCCTCGAGGTAGTGCCTGAAGTTCCGCCGCGTGCCGTATATCATCTTGCGCTGGACATCTGATCCGACCACCTCGGCACCGAGGAGTCCGGCTTCGAGCAGCAGTCCACCGGTCCCACACATTGGGTCCACGACGCGAACGCCGGGTCGAGCGCCAGCCAGGTTCGCGATTGCCCGAGCCTCCAGGGGATCCATCGAGCCGGGCTGGAAGAATGGCCGGTCAGTAGGTGCACGATTACCAAACCCTCGCTCGCTCTCAGCCGAAAGCCATCCGAGCACACAGACATCATCGGCAAAGAGCGCCCTGAGCTCGTGATCAGGCTCCTCCAAATCGACGGTGAAGCCCCGATCGACGAGGAGTCTCCCGAGAACCCGTTCCGCATCCTCCGTACTGACGCCTGCTGTATCGCGGACGTCACGGGCACGGACCGCGACAGTCCCTGCTCGATCCAGGTTAACGTCCGACAACATCTCAGACGCTCGCTCGACGGTTGCCGGAGTTTGTCCCAGGAGTTCACTCGCCCGATGGGTGAAGGCAAGCCCCCGAATCCGTGTCGAATCGATCGTGGCTGCCAGCGCGACCCCGGGGGCAAGGAGCTCGACGTCACTCGACGCTGCCCGGGCTTCCGCGACGGCGAAGGCGTCATCTTCCCCGCCGAGTTCGAGGACGTACACGCGATAACCACCGGACCCCGTCCCGTTGAGCGTGTCGATTTCCCGGCTCAAATCTGTCAAGTAATACTACCAATATTTATAAGCCTTAAATACGTGCCTTAAAGCGAGGATGACCGACCCAAAGGAAACCATCAACATCGAGAACGTGGTCGCTTCGACGGGGATCGGACAGGAGCTCGATCTCCAGAGCGTGGCCATGGATCTAGAGGGGGCCGACTACGACCCCGAACAGTTCCCCGGTCTCGTCTACCGCACGCAAAACCCCAAATCGGCGGCGCTGATCTTCCGCTCGGGCAAAATCGTTTGTACTGGTGCCAAGAGCACCGACGATGTACACGAGAGTCTGCGTATCGTCTTCGATAAACTCCGTGATCTCAACATTCAGGTCGACGAAAGCCCCGAAATCGTTGTCCAGAACATCGTCACGTCAGCTGATCTCGGTCGGAAACTCAACCTGAATGCGATCGCGATCGGCCTCGGCCTCGAGAACATCGAGTACGAACCCGAGCAGTTCCCGGGTCTCGTCTACCGGCTGGAGGATCCCGATGTCGTCGCCCTTCTGTTCGGCAGCGGTAAGCTCGTCATCACGGGTGGCAAGCAGCCAAAGGACGCGGAACACGCGGTCGACGAGATCGTGACACGCCTCGAGGAACTCGGCCTTCTCGAGTGATTCGCTCGCGGCTCTCCCGCCAGCGGCGTCGATGAGTGTACTCGCCACATCCGGTGGCGTAGAATCTGTCCTTCCCCTTCTGGGAACCGTGCTCGTAGCGACTGCATTCTATGCGGCGACCATGCACATCACTGCACGGTGGGTGATTGGCGAGACGCCTATCAGCACTGCGATCGGGGTCGGCGTTGGCCCGGCCATCGTCACTGTCGCGCTTGATCCACTGGGCCCTGCCGTCGTCGCCCCCCTCACTATTATCGTCGATGGAATTGCGATTCACGGGTTGTACGATCGATCTTCCCGTGAGACGGCCGGCCTCGTTCTCGCCCACGTTGTCGTGAGCGTTATGCTCGGTATTGCCCTCTTTAATCTCATTCTCCTCGTGGGATAATCCCGCAGAGTAACGGCTATTCCTTCGTGGAAAGCGGCTCGACCATCACGGTTCCTCGTTGGTCGATCGTCACGTCGCAGCCGGCATACAAAAATGACAGGTGAACCAACCCGTCTTCCTCAGCCGGTGAATCGTGGGTAAGTATTCTGTCCAGTGCATCGGGATCGGTAATGTCATAGAGAGGCGGCATATCTGCTGGTTCCATGTTAGAAACGGCTGCAACTGATCGGACAATGGCTGTTGCTGGGTTTGTCTCGTTCCACTCGAATTCCGAACGTATCGCCCCTGGCGGTACCGTGCCACTCACTGGCTGTCCTTTATACTCACGCATTCTTATAGGATATGATCTCCAAGCAAATAAGCTCCCCTCACTTTGAGGACATTACTGCTTGTGATTATTCGGGTGAACTGCATACGTGAGTGCCATGGGTACGAAGGCACGCAGTGGGTAGTGGTTGGGACATAACATCACTGCGTGCCAGTACTTCCTTCGATGCCCGGTATTAAATGATTGGTGTGAGAAACTGAGTGACATACTCTTTCACCGCACTAGACTCTGCATTTCTATAATTTAAGATATAATCACCTTTCACTGAACTTGTTACAACAGCTTTCGAGCAATCGATGTATCGACATCATCATTGTCTTCGAGTACATATCTGCATCAACCCGGCAGTGCCGGAATTGGTGGTTGGGACCCATGAGCTCGGAACAGCTGCAAGACGAGGCCGTTGAAGTACTCCAAGAACTGGGCTGAAGGAGTATGAGGCCAAGAGTTTCGTCGCCCTCGCACGAGTACCGAAAGCGACTGCAAAGGAGATCAGTGAAAACACGGACGTTCCGCGGACGCGCGTGTACGATGCTATTCGCGTCCTCGAAGCCAAAGGACTCGTCGAGGTGCAACACTCAAATCCGCAGCAGTTTCGGGCCGTGCCGATCGACGAGGCGGTCTCCTCTCTCCAGCAACAATACGAATCGCGTGTTGAGACGCTCCGGCAGGCACTCGAGGAGGTGGAGCCAGCCGAAACTGGGAACACACGGGTCTCTCAGGAAGTCTGGGCCATCAGTGGCTCGGAGGCTATTGCCAATCGCACCCAACAACTCATCAGCGAGGCTACCAAGGAGGTGGTCATGGTCGTCGGTGCCGACGAACTCCTGACAGAGGAACTCCTTACTGAACTCGATGTGGCCTCATCCGACGTCAACGTGCTTCTCGGTGCGCTCTCCCAGTCTTCCCAGGAAGCGATAAGTGAACAGGTGCCAGCGGCGAGCGTCTTTGTCTCAGGGTTGGACTGGCTCCACACTGAAGCCGAAGCTGACGACGTGTCAATTGGACGCTTGCTCTTGATCGGCCGGGAGACGATCCTGGTGAGTGCTATCGAGCACAACGGCAAAGAGGAACATGGTGTATTCGGTACCGGATTCGGCAATGGGCTCGTCGTGATCGCTCGTCGGCTCATGGCAACGGGATTGATCCCCGCGGAGGATCCAAGTCACTCGTAGTTCCGGTCGTGGAACGGCCTGCTCGCATACCTATTCAACAGACTGTGAACAGAGGTAGATACTCGTGTCACTGACGAAGAAGGCTTCCCGTCCAGTCACTCGACCATCCGTTCGATCTCGGTGACTAGCACGCCACTCGCGCCCTCGCGTTTCACCGCATCGATCGTCTCGAAGACGTCACGTTCGTCGACGACCGCATGGAGGGCAACCTTCCCATCGCCCGCAATATCCATCACCGTCGGCCCACCGAGCCCCGGAACGACATCCTTCACTTCCTCGATCCGTTCCTCGGGGACGTTCATCATGAGATAGCGCTTTCCCTCCGCGGAGAGCACGGACTCGATGGCTGTTGCGATCTGACGTACTTTGGACTCCTCGGCGATATCGTCCCTAGCAAAGAGACGCACAGAAGAGGGGAGAATCTCCTCGATCTCCTCGAGCCGGTTCATCCGGAGCGTCGTCCCCGTCGAGGTGATGTCCACAATGGCGTCCGCCATATCGACGTGGGGCGTGAGTTCTGTCGCACCACTCACTTTGACGATATCGGCGTCGATTCCCCGGTCATCGAAGTAGTCCCGGGCAATGGTCGTGAATTCGGTGGCGATCGTCTTCCCCTCGATGTCTGCCACGCTCGTGATGGTGCTATCCTCGGGAGCGGCGAGTACGACCCGACAGCGACCGAACTCGAGGTCGAGGAGCTCGACGACGTTGTCTACCCCGGCCTCCCGGACCTGATCAAGGCCAGTGACACCGAGGTCTGCAGCGCCATCCGCGATGTATTCCGGGATATCGGCAGTGCGGACATAGAGGACCTGGACGTCCGGGTCGACGGTATTGGCGTAGAGCTGGCGCTCGCCCCCGTTATCGACATGCAGTCCTGCCCGTTCGAGCAGGTCGAGCGTTGGGTCGTGGAGACGCCCCTTGTTGGGGACCGCAATTCGCATTAACGGGGGCTGGGACCCCACGGGAAAACCGTCTTTCGGTCGAGCGGTGACTTCGGCAATGCTTATCGACCTCCTTCCAGTCGACTGCCCTCTCGATCAAGGGCGTTCCGGCAAGAACACGTAGATCCCGGCGCCGATCGCTGTAAGCGTAGCGAGGACGTAGAAGGCTGCGTCGAATAGACCTGCGTCGGCCATAATACCAACAACAGTCGAGCCAAAAGAGCCGACCAAGAAGAACCCCGTCCGGAGACCGCCCCACGCGGTCCCCTTTATCTCTTCCGGCAGGAGTCCAATAATGTACGCGTTCGAGACAGGGCCGATACTCATGCGAACCCCGATCAGCGCCGACAATACACCGACTGCTAGCAGTCCCTCGGCGTACGGAAGCGCGACGAGGGGAAGGACACTCACGACACCGATGCCAGTCAGGACGCGCGGTGCGCCGAACCGGTCCGCGAGGCCGCCACAGATCGACTGTGAGACGGCGCCGACGACAAACAGCGCCCCGAGAAGTGCCCCTGCAGTCCCCTGCGTGAGGCCTTTCATGTCGACGAGATAGGTCGTGAGGAAGGCGGTAGCCGCCTGGAAGGCGAAGAGCATGAGGGTGGCGCCGGCGACTGCCAGTGCAATTCGTCGATTCCCGATCGCCTCGACTGATTCACGGATGGCATCTCGAAGTGTGTGGCTGTTCTCATCGTCGCGTCTCCCATCGGGGAGTGCCCACCAGACACCGACTGCCGCGAGCAGGAGTCCTGGTGCGGCGGCGGCCAGCGTGAGACGCCACCCGACAGCCGAGACAGCTATCGCGGCAACGGCTGGCAGGGCAGCTGCGCCGAGGCTCCCGGCCGCAAGCATCACCCCGAACGCCGCTCCGTCATTCTCGTCAAACGCTTTCGAGACCGCAGTGCCCCGCGTCGGTCCGTAAAGTCCGGTTCCGAGGCCGAAAATGCCGGTGGCGACGACGAAAAGCGAGAAACTCGGAGTGAATGCATACGACGCGAGGCCGGCAGCAGCAAGAAGCAGCCCGGCAGATAGAATGCGTCGCTCCCCGACGCGGTCAGCGTAAAAGCCTGCCGGGAACTGCATGACCGCATACGTGACCCAGAGAACTGTCACCGCAAGTCCCGCCTGGGCGTCGGACACCTGGAAGAACCCGGCAATCGTCGGGAGGATCCCCGGAACGACGAAGCGCATCCCCAGGATGACGAACCACCCAGTGGCGACCGCGAGGAGGAGCCACCCTCGTCCCTCCCCACGGAGCCCTCGGACGACACCCTGGAAACGGCGGTACCCGAACATCAAACTCGACACAGCTACCGGTCGAGGCCGAAAGTCGCTGACGGTCGCGGCGACCCTGTCAGTCTCCTCGTTCACTACACCGGGAACAGTAGTTTGACACACCAGGCGGACAGATCGATCCATATGAGCAACGTACTGGTCTCCGGTGGGCGGGTTCTGTATCCGGACCTCACGATCGAACGCGCGGATGTCCTCGTTGATCGGGACACTGGGTCGATCATCGACGTTGGAGATGTCGACGAACACGACGCGGATGAGGCGGACGAACTAGACGCCGCTGGGGGCCTCGTGATTCCGGGCCTCGTTAACGCCCATACCCACGTCGCGATGACGCTCCTTCGTGGCTACGCCGACGACAAGCCCCTCGACGCCTGGCTACAGGAGGACATCTGGCCAGTCGAAGCACACCTCGAACCAGAGGACATCCGGGTTGGTGCCGAACTCGGTCTGCTCGAGATGATCCGCTCGGGGACGACGGCCTTTTCGGACATGTACTTCCACGTGCCAGCGATCGCCGACGCCGTCTCGAACGCAGGTCTCCGCGCAGTCCTTGGTCACACCGCCGTTACGGTAGGGAAGGACGACGATGACGCGCGAGCCGACGTCCGGGAAAGTCTCGAAGTGGCCAAGACACTCGACGGTGCCGCGGACGGCCGGATCTCGACGACGTTCCAGCCTCACTCGCTGACGACAGTCGGTG
>CAZEDI010000032.1:0-22826 GCA_964510865.1 uncultured Halobacteriales archaeon | reverse complement strand
GATCCGCGATCGTGTTCCGCAGGATCTCGCTCGTCCCTTCGTAGATCTCGTTGAGCTTTGCATCACGGTAGTACCGCTCGGCGGGAAAGTCCTTCACATACCCGTATCCACCGTGGATCTGGATCCCCTCGTTCGCCACCTCGCGGGAGACTTCGCTCGCGTAGAGTTTTGCTTGAGCAGCTTCCTTGACGTACGTTTCACCACGTTCTTTCCGATCCGCCGCCTCATGCATCAGCAATTCTGCGGCCCTGATCTGTGTATCCATGTCCGCCAGTTTGTGTTGGATCGTCTGGAACTCCGCGATCCGTTCGCCGAACTGTTCGCGCTCTTGAGCATATTCGAGTGCCTGTTCGAAGGCAGCTCGTGCGATCCCCACCGACCGAGCAGCGATAGTTATTCGACCCCCATTCAGCGTCCGAAGGGCCTGGAGGAATCCGTCCCCGTCTTCGCCAAGGCGACGATCGACCGGAATATGCAGTTCTGCAAATCGGAGTTCTGCAGTGGGGCAGCCCTTATCGCCGAGTTTGTCCTCCGTCCCCTCGACATGAAAGCCATCATCCCTCTCAGGACACACGATGAACGAAGATATCCCCTGCCGCCCAGCGGTGGGATCCGTCTTCGCAAAGACGATCACCGTATCCGCAACTGATCCATTCGAGGTCCAGAGTTTGCCTCCGTCGAGGACATATGTATCATCTCTGCGCTCCGCAGTCGTCTCCATCGCTGTTACATCTGATCCAGCCCCCGCCTCCGAAAGGGCGAACGCTCCGATATCCTCTCCCCGATTCAACGGTCGTAGGTATTCCTCCCGTTGCTGTTCCGTTCCATACTCGAAGAGCATTGTCCCGGCGAGGCTGGTATGGGCGGCGACTATCGTTCCAAGCCCCCCACTTCCCCGAGCGATCTCGGCAAGTGCGAGGGCATAGGCGTGTGTGTCGAGTCCAGCACCGTCATACGCTGGGGGAAAAGGCATACCCATGAGATCGAGCGCAGCGAGTTCGTCAACCAGATCACGTGGAAACTCGTCGGACTCGTCCACGTCTGCCGCTCGTGGGACGACAACGTCATCGACGAATGCCGCTACCGTATCACGGACCTGGCGTTGTTCCGACGTGAGCGAAAGGTCCATGTCACCTCTCTTCGAGTGGTACTGTCATTAAGGTCCCCGACGATTCCAGAGGAAACCTTCGCAGACAACTGCGAGAACTACAGGAATCATCTCTCCAACACAGTCAATATTTGACTGCCTCGCGAGGACGCCTCCGTGTCTGACTACTGCACAGATTCTCACGATCGAATTTTCAATGGATTCCGTAACCCGTTCACTATCTCTTGATTCTGCAGTTCCTTTCAATGGTTATTCTCAGAATATGTAATTTGTTCGAGGGATTCTTGTAGAGGGCTTCCGGGGTCGGACCATGCGTCGATCAATCTCCGATGATCCATCCAACTCGTCCCGGCAGAAACAGCTCACAGAACATCTCGTCGCTGCACTCGATATTGCGGAGAATGATAACCTCCGCTACCACATCAGGCAGGCACTCCAGCACGCCGAATGTACCGACAGCGAAACGTAGCATTCGTTCCCCGTTGAACCTGATCGTCGGCATCCACGAAGGATGGCTACACCATTCTGTGGTCCCCTGACAACTACACCGAGGTACTCCGTTACCCATTCTAGCGACGAGAATAGCGGGTAGTGTGGAAGCCCTCCGGAAAACGGGCTCCTTTCGTAGAAGCGGATCCGACGACTATTAATTAGCGCACGCCACAAAGTCGCGGTTGTGAGAACGACAATTCGACGAGACCGACCGCAGAGCGCGTTCGATGGTGACGACATGACGATCACGTATATCGGTGGGGGGAGCCGCGAATGGGCACCAAAATTCGTCCGCGACATGGCGTTGTCCGACCTCAGCGGCGAGGTTAGGCTTCACGACGTGGATCAGGAGAGCGCAGAACGGAATGCCACGTTCGGAAACTGGGTCCAGGGGGAACACGATACCTCGGGCGAGTGGACCTACGAGGCAGTCCCTGACCTCGACGATGCTCTCGAGGGCGCGGACGCCGTTGTCCTCTCGACGCAGTACAACCCCGCAGAAACATTCGTCCACGATCTCGATATTCCGATGGAATACGGGATCTACGGTGCCGTATCCGCAACGATCGGCCCCGGCGGGATTTTCCGTGCCATGCGGACGATCCCCGTGTACCGACGCTTCGCCCGTGCGATCCAGGAGAACTGCCCGGATGCATACGTCTTCAACTTCACGAATCCCGTCCACTTCGTCACGCGGGCGCTCTACGACGAATATCCGGACATCAACGCCGTCGGGCTGTGTCACGAGGTTCTATGGGGTCGACGTCATCTCGCCCGCCTCGCCTCCGAACACTACGACGTGGACGCTTCCCTGGAGGATGTCACGGTCAACGTCAAGGGCATTAACCACTTCACCTGGGTCGACGAGGCGCAGGTCGATGGGATCGACCTCTGGCCGCTCATCGAAGAACTCGTCGACGAAGATACCGCCCACCGCGAGTTCACCCCGGAGGATCTCGAGGGCGACTCGCCGTTTGGCGATAAGTCCCAGGTCACGTGGGAGCTGTTTCGTCGCTTCGGCATGATGCCAGTTGGTGGGGATCGTCATCTCGTCGAATACGCGACGCAGTTCCTCGTCGGCGGCAAGGAGGCGCTGAACCGGTGGGGTGTAAAGCGGACACCGAGTGAGTTCCGTGCCAAACACTGGAACCCCGAGGAATCCGATCAGACGACTGATGTCGAGGCGTGGATGAACGGCGACCGGGAGTTCGAGCTACGATCCTCACACGAGGTCTTCGATGAGATGATGGAGGCCCTTGCTGGAGGTGACGAGTTCGTTGCAAACGTCAACATGCCGAATGTCGGCCAGATTCAGGGTATCGAGGACGGGGCTGTCGTCGAAACGAATGCGATCGTTCGCGAAGGTGAGATCAGCCCGGTGACTGCTGGTGGGTTCCCCCGCCCGATCGAGTCGATGATTTCCGGTCATGTCGACACCATCGAGACCATCATCGAGGCCTCCCGTACCGGTGATCTCGACCATGCCTTCCAAGGGTTCCTCATCGATCAGCAGGTGCGGACCCTCCAGACGGAAGACGCCAGGGACATGTTCGCCGAACTCGTCGCTGCCGAAGAAGCGTATCTCCAGGAGTGGGATATCTCGGGCTCGAAAACGCTCGAGGAATCCCCTGAATTCTAGGAGTCGTACTCGTAGAACCCCTCACCCGACTTCTTTCCGCGTTTTCCCGCGTCGACCTTGCGTTTGAGGAGGTATGCAGGTTTGTACCGATCTCCCAGCTCCTCGTGGAGCGTTTCCGAGGCGGCGAGGACTACATCGAGTCCGACATGGTCCGCGAGTTCGAGTGGACCCATCGGGACGTTAGTCCCGAGTCGCATACCTCGATCGATCGCGTCTCTCGACGCAACGCCCTCGTCGTATGCTCTGATTCCCTCGTTGATCCAGGGCATGAGAATCCGGTTGACCACGAACCCTGGCTTATCCGCGGATTCCCAGGTCGTCTTCCCCACATCCCGTGCGAAGGCGTGCGCAAAATCGACCACATCCTCGCTCGTCTGCTCGCCGACAACTATTTCTACGCCCTCCATTATCGGAACAGGATTCATGAAATGCATGCCGACGACGAGGTCAGGTCGCTCCGTGACAGACCCGATCGTCGTGATTGAGAGTGTTGACGTATTCGTGGCGAGGACGACGTCAGGATTGACGAGTTCATCGAGGGCTGCGAAGACCGAGTGCTTCACGTCGAGATCCTCCACGACGGCCTCGATCACGAGATCCACACGAGCGAGGTCGCTCTGGTCGGTCGTGCCGGTAATTCGATCACGGGCTTCATCCACCTCATCCGCTGAACGGTTGCCCCTCTCGACCTGTCGATCGAGACCCGATTCGATGGCGGCGAGGCCTGATTCGACGTACTCAGTCTCGATGTCGCGTAGGATGACGTCGTATCCGGCGGTTACGGCGACCTGGGCGATACCGCTACCCATCGTGCCAGCACCGACGACACCGATTGTGTCGATCTCGGAAAGATCGCGCATAGAGCATTCAGCGCTTGGAGACGTGAAAAGAGTGCGGTCAGCCGGCGTTTCCATCCGGTGAGACGAAGAGCGTGGCTCATCGATCTGGCAGCGGCAGCCTCTCGAAACCTACACAAAACAGCGAGAGAGCCCACGACGTCAGCCGTGGGGGGATATCAGAATCCGTGGCCCGTCTTTCCACTGTCGGAATACTCACCACACCGTATCGGATGTCAACCCACTGTTAGAACGAGGTGGAATAGTGGGTTCCCCTCACGAGAACGATCATCATACGACGTAACGATATAATAGTGAGCAGAATCGGACCCGTCACCAGGTCGGAGCCCAACGGCAATTCCCCGTTCCTGGCTTATTCGGAATCCTTGAATTCGAGAACACCGAGATCGTGGAGGCGACGGGAGGTGTTCGCGACCGTGTCCTGCAACTCGTCGTGATACTCGACAAGCCGTTCTCTGAGTTCGGGATACTGGCGTGCGAGAATCTGTGCAGCGGAGAGTGCTGCATTGAATGACTTGCCCGCGTCGACGGCAACGATGGGGGCACCTTGTGGCATACCGATGACGGAATCAACGGACTTCTCTTGGACCGGGACGCCGATCACTGGGAGAGGATAGGCGATCGATGCAGTCATGTTTGGGAGGTCGGCCGACTTTCCGCCGGCACCCGCGATGATCACCTCGAGGCCACGGTCCTCTGCGGTCCGTGCGTAGACCTCCATGAGTTCTGGTGTCCGATGGGCGGAAACGACGTACGTTTCGAATGTAAATCGTGTGCCAGGGGGATTCTCGTACGCTGTCTGCTCCGCGAACCCAAGTTCCGTCAGCGCATCATATGCGCCCGGCCGCCCCTCCTCGGAACCGGCCATAACGTCGAGGTCGGAGTCAGAACCCATAATGATTCCAACGTCGGGTGTCTTCCGCGAATCACGGGTCAAATCGGCCTGTTCTTCCAGCTCAGTCATCAGTTCGTCCAGAGCCTGGGAGCGTGTCATAGTGGAGCGAGAGGCTACCGAAACGTGAAGTTACTGGATCGGCGGGCGATCCTGAGACCGGATCGATCTCGGGTACGTCGATTTACCGAAACGTACGTCGTGGGTTTGACGTTATGGCCACAGTCCTCGGTGCTCGTGAGCCTCTGCGATCCGGGAAAGCGCTGTGATATAGGCTCCGTCACGCCACGTGACCTCCCGAGTGTCTACTTCATGTCGAATTTCCTCCCACGCAGCAAGCATCTCGGTTTCGAGCTCATCGTTCACTCGCTCACGTGACCACGAGCGACGGTTGATGTCCTGTAGCCATTCAAAGTAGCTCACGGTGACACCGCCTGCATTCGCGAGAATGTCCGGTATCACCGGAATACCTCGCTCTGACAGGATGGAATCGGCGACGAACGTGATCGGACCGTTCGCCCCTTCGACGATCAGGCTCGCTTGAATCGAATCTGCATTCGCATCGGTGATGACGTTTCCCACTGCAGCTGGAATCAGGAGGTCGACGTCGAGTTCGAGTAATTCCTCGTTGCTGATCGTCAAGTCTGCGTGCGCCGTCACAGCTTCTGGTTCTTCATCGTGGGATGGAATAGCGTGCGTATCCAGCCCATGCGGGTCATGAGCCGCACCAGTTACGTCACTGACGGCAACGATGGTTGCGCCCCAGTCGCCGAGCAATCGGGCAGCATTCGCGCCGACACTGCCGAAGCCCTGGACCGCCACCGTTATTTCATCGAGTGAATACCCGTGGTACTGACAGGCTTCGCGGCTGACGATTGCGACGCTACGACCAGGAGCTTCTGCCCGGCCCTTGCTGCCCCCGATGACTGGTGGTTTTCCCGTCACCACGCCAGGTATGGTCTCGGCCTCTTGGACGCTGTAAGCGTCCATGATCCATGCCATCGTCTGCGCATCGGTCCCCAGATCCGGGGCCGGAATGTCGGTCATGGGGCCGATGACGTTCCGTATTTCGTTGGTGAATCGGCGGGTCAACCGTTCTGTCTCGGCCTCACTCAGCTCCTTCGGGTCGACGACGACACCGCCTTTCGCTCCACCAAAGGGGAGATCCATCACGGCACACTTCCACGTCATCCACATCGCCAAACCGATGCATTCCTCTCGAGTAACGTCCGGATGATACCGGAGCCCACCCTTGTATGGACCACGGATGCTATCGTGCTGTGCGCGGTAGGCTCTGAACGTTTCTAACCGTCCGTCGTCACGTTCTAGTGGGATCGTCACCTCGTGGATTGCAGCCGGGTGATTAAGTCGCTCGACGATATTCTGATCGACGTCGATGAAGGATGCTGCCTCGTTGAGTTGATGTCGCGCGATATCGAGCGCGGACTCAGTATGCTCCGGTGGTCCCGTGTCACTACTCTTCGCTCCCGATGTCGATGGTTTGGAGGGCATGATCTACCGCCGTCGCGATTGTTATTCTAGGGACTTCCGTCGGCCTTGAAAGTCGCCGCCACACTCACAGATTCCGGGATGATCTTCCGCCTCGACGATTGTCCCACATCGGAGGCACTCGTACTTCGACGTTTCATCGGAATCACCGCTGATGTCTTGACCGTGCGGCATGGATCAGTATCGTTGCGCCGGCAGGAAGTATTAATCGGTAAAGGAATATAATTGTGTTTAAGGATATATCATCAGGCGGTTTCGACGACACTCACGTAAAGGAGAGTCCCTGAACGAGCCGTCTAGCCGTAGCCAGGAGGTCAGCGCGATCTTCATCTTTCGTAGGGACAACGGTTACATGTCCCATTTTCCGTAGCGGTCGTACGTCTCGTTTCCCGTACCAGTGGAGCGAGGCGCCAGATGTTTCGAGTACGTGGTCGACTCCCTCGAGAGTGGCCGGTCGTGGTGAATCACTATCCCCCAAGAGGTTTGCCATTACGACGGGAGCGCGAAGGTCTGTCGAACCAAGAGGCCATCCGAGGATGGCGCGAACGTGTTGTTCGAATTGAGACGTGGCTGCCCCCTCGATCGTGTAGTGCCCCGAGTTGTGAACGCGAGGTGCGATCTCGTTTACGAGGATCTCCCCGTCGACTTCAAACAATTCGATACCGTACGCCCCTCTGCCATCGAGCATCTCTAGAACTTTTTGTGCTACTGCCTGGGCATCCTCCCGCACGGCATTCGACGTACGGGCTGGAACGATGGTCTCGCGGAGAATTTCATTCTCATGGACGTTTTCCCCCACCGGGAACGTTGTGAGTTCACCGGCACCTTTCACGCTGATAACGGAGATTTCCCGGTCGAAGTCGACGACATCTTCGACGAGCATCGCCCCTGGTGCCTCCTCGATCGCCCAGTCGACGTCCGTATCGGATTCGACCCGGAAGTTTCCACGGCCGTCATACCCTCCCCGGCGAGCTTTGACCATCACGGGATAGCCGAAATCGTCGATTGCGGCGATCAGATCATCCCGGTCATCCACTTTCCGAAAGGATGGGACCGGGATCCCTGCGTCCGCGAGTGCCCGATTCTGTACGAGTTTGTCTTGAATCAGACGGAGGGTATCGGGGTCGGGATGGACCGGAATTTCCTCATTGTCGCTCACGCGTGCGAGCACGTCGGGGTCCGCGAGTTCGATCTCGTAGGTCAGGACATCCGACATGCGGGCAAGGCGTTCGATCGTCTGGGGATCAGCAAAGTCTCCTTCCAGTGTCTCCGTCACCGATCGCGCGGCCGGTGGGTCTGGTGTCGGATCGGAGACGACGATGTCAACGCCGAGCGGGGCGGCAGCCTCCCCGATCATCCGGCCGAGTTGACCACCACCGACGATACCGATCGTTGGTGAATCCTGCCCGATCATCGTGCGAGAGGTTGTGTTGTGGACTGCATAAACGGTCTCACTTGGATCGGCTGGCAGAACTCCATCCGTATCACGAAAGATCCCCATCAGTGACGTAGGATTCGTCGACAAAGAAGACGAACTCGGGTGCGCCGCCATCTGGCAGGTAGCGCGACTCATACGGGGGGAACTGGACGTATCCCTCGAGACGATCGGCAAGTTCGGTTCGCGCAACTCCTCCGGGACAGTCCACGGTATTCCGACACGTGATGATGACCGGCGGAGGGTTCTCGAACAGGTCTTCATCCGAGTCGTGATCCGGGACGCTATGGATCGTCGCGTTTGGAATCTCCAGATACCACGGGACCGGTAGCCGATCGTACCAGTCTCCGTCGGGGACGCCGAGTCGATCCGCGCCGGATTCGTCTTCGACGTAGTAGTGGCGACCGAACCAAAGTACATCGAGTCCTGTATTCTGCCTCGATGCATTCTGGGCTGCGGCTATCGCGGGTCGCATATCACCTTCCGGCTGCGCGTACTGGGCCATGTCCGTTCGCTGGGACGAGATGTAGCTCGTCTGGACGTCCGTTGCGATAGTAAACCCGCCGGCGATGAGGAACAGGAGGAGGACCAGGATGGCGCTGATTTTGTGGCGGTCGACGTCACGTTCGCGGATCCAGCGGTACAAAAACGCGATTCCCCCGGCGGCTGGGAATGCGAGAAAGACGAATACGTGGGTCAGGGTCCACGCTGCCGGCACGCTCATGGCGACGGGGTATCCGATGAGACTGACGACACCTCCGTAGAAACCCAGCGCGATGAGGTCGTTCGGACGGTCTCGAGAATAGCGATCCACGAAGAAACCGATGACGGCAAAAATCGCTATCGGCCAGGAGAAGACGGCAAAGCGGTACACGAGATATCCGAGGTAAGGCCAGTACGCGTGGTCCTGAAACGACCCGCCGAACCACACAGCTTCGATCTGGTCTATCGTCCCGAGCGTTGCAACCTCGAATACGTCGGGTAACGTGGACGGGTTGGCGAGCGACTCCCACAGGCCGAGCCCCCCGACAGGCCCGAGCCGGGGTGCATAGAAGAATGCGAAGATGAGGACGAATTCGAGTGAGGCGATCAGAAGTGGCAGTTTGTATCGCCACCCTGTGGTCGCGACATGTCGGAGCCAGTCTCGGATATACTTCGCCCAGTCATGCCCCTGAACCTGTGTGAGAAATAGTCGATGGTCGACGAGCAGTACCAACCCACCTAGGATCGTGACCGGGTAGATGATGGCGTTCTCCTTCGCCGTAAAGGCGAGGGCGACTATGGCTGTACCTGCGTAGAGATATCGCGTTTTGCTGGTATTAAGAAGACGGACGAAGAGACCCAGGCCCGCGATCATAAACGTCGCCACCAAGAGGTCGTTTCGCATGAAGCGCGAGTAGTAGAGAAGGACTGGATCCGCAGCGAAAATCACGGCCAACGCACCGAGCTCAGACGGTCGAAGGTGTTCCCGGAATAGCCACGCGGTCAACGGGAGACACCCTCCGATAAGGGCTACGATGAGACGGGCAGTGAAGTCATTCGGGCCGAGAATACCGAAGAGGGTCTTGTTGACGTGGAAGAGAAACGGTCCATGGACGCTTGGATCATAGGACCATGCGCCCGTTTTGAGATATCGCAGGGTACCGTAGGCAACCCGTGCTTCGTCGAAATGGGAAATCCGGATATCGAGAAGGACGACTCGCGCGATGAGAGCGATGCCAGCCACGCCCAGGATCATAGCTAGCACCGGCCGATCAAATCGTTCACGAACCGACGTGCTCATGTGGTGGCTGGCAACCCCGGACCATACAATACTTGCCGTTCGACGCGCCTGTCAGGTCGGATCGGTGTAGTCGGGGGAACCGACAGAACGGTAGTTCTTTAGGCCCGACTCGCTTGCCGTCGGACATGGTCGCGCTCGGACTCGTCGTCGCGGAGTTCAACCGCGGAATCACCGAGCGAATGGAGGAACGGGCCCGCGAGGCTGCCGAGACACGTGGTGCAACGGTCGTCGAGACCATCCATATTCCGGGGTCGTACGATACGCCGCTCGCTGCGGATCGCCTCGCTCGCCGCCCCGATATCGAGGCGGTCGTCGCAATCGGAGCGATCGTGAGCGGTGATACCGACCACGATCGGGTGATCGCGAATGCTGCTGCCCGCGGGCTGACAGAGGTGAGCGTGGAGAGGGATACGCCCGTGACACTTGGCATAACCGGCCCGGACATGACCGCTGAGGAAGCCCGGGATAGGATAGATTACGGGGCGAGCGCGGTTGAGAGCGCGATCGACATCGTCGAGGAATACGAATGAGTACACGACACGATCGAACACGGTGGAGCCAGTGGAAGCGATGAGCATGGACTTCTCAGACAGGATTCAACGAGTCGAACCGAGCGCGACGCTTGCGATCAGTAACCGAGCGTCGGAACTTGCGGCGAATGGTGTCGACGTCGTGGACGTAAGCGTCGGCGAACCTGACTTCGAGACACCGGAGAACGTCGTCGCTGCGGCAAAGGATTCTCTCGATGCTGGGGATCACGGCTACACGCCGCCGAACGGCATCCCGGCTCTGCGAGAAGCCATCGCAACGTATCTTCAGGGGATCGGTCTCGAGTACCGTTCCTCGAACGTGATCGTCACACCTGGGGCAAAACAGGCGCTCTTCGAGACGATCCAGTCACTGATCGGGTCCGGTGACGAGGTCGTTCTCCTCGATCCCGCATGGGTCTCATATGAGGCGATGGTGAAGCTCGCGGACGGTACGCTCACTCGGGTCGATCTCTCACGCCATGACTTCGCACTCGAACCAGCACTGGACGACCTCGCGGGGGCAGTATCCGAAGAGACGGAACTACTCATCGTGAACACTCCGTCGAATCCGTCGGGTGGCGTGTACTCGGATGCGGCACTCGAGGGTGTTCGTGACCTCGCGATCGAACATGACGTGACCGTGATTTCGGACGAGATTTATCGAGAAATCACGTATGGGGATGCCCCGACGCCGCTTGCCACCCTTGATGGGATGACCGAACGAACGGTCACAATTAACGGGTTTTCGAAAGCGTACGCAATGACAGGATGGCGTCTCGGCTACCTCGCGGCACCCGAATCGCTTGTCGGGCAGGCGGGAAAGATCCATTCTCACTCAGTCTCGAGTGCGGCAAATTTCGTCCAGCATGCCGGGGTCGAGGCACTGGAAAACACGGATGAGGCCGTCTCGGAGATGGTCGACGCGTTCGAAGAGCGTCGTACCCTCCTGGTCGACCTGCTCTCCGAGCGTGGCATCGATGTTTCGCCACCTGGCGGTGCCTTCTACTTGATGGTCCCCGTCGATGACGACGACGATGCATGGTGCCAATCGGCGATAGATACTGCCCACGTCGCGACTGTCCCCGGGAATGCATTCGGGACTCCTGGGTTCGCACGGTTCTCATACGCCACGAGCACGGACAGACTCCGGGACGCCGTCGATCGACTTGTCGACGTGGACTTGCTCTAGTCCTCGATCCGAGTGACTACAGCGCGGGCGACCCGCTCTCGCATCACCATTCTACGTCGAGGTCGCTTTCGTCGAAATCAAAGAAGCGGTCTGCGGGGTCTTCTAGTCCGACAGTGAGTACCTCGAGGTCACGTGGCTCGCCGTTTCGATCGAAGGCACGCCAGTCAGTTTTCCCATACGGGTTGCCGAGGATGATGTGGACAGACCCGGACCCAAATGTCTGAAGGTCCTGATCGCTCGGCGTGAGCACGCCGTTCGGATGTGAATGCACTGACCCGAGCCGTCCCACGTTGGGGATCATGTGGGTTTTTACGGTCGCACTCACGGGGTTTGACGTCGTCCCTGGAATCACGAGGACGTCCGTGATGACGGTGCCAGATCGATCGAGTCCGAGCGATCGAGCATCCTCGCCGGTAAGCATACCCATGTATTCATCGGGGTGTGCGTCGGCAGCCGCATCAAGTACGAAAGATAACGTCTCGTCGGCGATGCCGATCACCTCGCTCGATCGAAACAGACCCATAGTCCTCCTCTGAGGTCGAGGCCCCTAACCGTTCCGGGCTTCGACTCAACAGCGTTAAACCCGGTCACGTCCAATCGCTGGCAACATGAGTGACGAACCCGGCGAGGCCGTAGTCTATCGGCTCGCCGATGACTGCACTATTGACGATGTGACGGAAGGAGCCCTGTACGTGGGGACGGTAGACGCCGTCGTCGAGTACGGTATCTTCGTTGAACTCGCGCCCGCCGTCTCCGGGCTCGCCCACGAATCCAATCTCGACGGATCATATGACGTTGGCGACGAGGTACTCGTCGAACTCGCAGCCATCAAGGAGAACGGGGATTTGGGCTTCGTTCCCACGGATGTCGAATCGTATGAGATCCAGGACGTCGAACACGAATACGAGCCCGTGCCCATCTCGGATCTCGACGATCATGAAGGAGAGTCCGTACACTTAGACGGTGAAATCGTTCAGGTGAAACAGACGGGTGGACCCACCCTCTTTCACGTGAGTGATGGGACGGGAGTGGTACCATGTGCCGCATTCGAGTCCGCGGGCCAGCGGGCGTACCCGGAAACGGCCGTCGGCGACCACGTACACGTCATCGGACATGCAGAACGACGCGGGGACGGGCTGCAGATCGAGACCGATGCCATCGATGTGCTCGAGGGCTCACACGCCGACGATCTGCGCCAGCAACTCGACTCAGCCAGATCCGACCCCGAAGACGTCGCCTCGTTCGATCCGCTGATCGAGTGGGACGCGCTCGCGTCTCATAGTGACGATATCGAAGCCGTCGCACGCCGACTCGCCGGAGCGCTCTTGAACAATAGACCGGTTGTCCTCAGGCATCACGCAGACACGGACGGCATGTGCGCGGCTATCCCACTCGAACGTGCCCTCGAATCGTTTGTCGAGCGAACCCACTGGTCGCCGGACGCGCCACGCCATCTCGTGAAGCGGTTCCCGAGTAAGGCTCCGTTTTACGAGGTCGAAGATGCCACTCGCGATCTCAACAAAGCCCTGGAGAACCGCGATCGCCACGGCCAGAAGCTCCCGTTACTCGTGATGATCGACAACGGAAGCACGGCGGAAGACGTCCCCGCCTACAAGCACCTCGATACGTACGATGTGCCGGTCGTGGTCATCGATCACCACTCCCCCGACCCCGATGCAGTTGAACCGTATGTCGAGGAGCACGTCAACCCGTATTTACACGGGGAGGACTACCGGATCACCTCTGGCATGCTGTGTGTTGAACTGGTCCGTCTTCTCGATCCGTCGCTTTCTGCCAGCGTCGAGCACGTCCCCGCCGTCGCGGGTCTCGCAGACAGGTCTGGTGCGGACGCCATGATCGACTACCTTGATCTTGCGGCCGAATCTGGCTACCACGAGGCAGATCTTCACGCGATCGGTGATGCACTCGACTACGCGGCCCACTGGCTCAGACACGGCGCTGGCCGGGGCGTTGTGGACGATGTGCTCGGATTAACGGACGGCGATCGGCACAAATCGGTGGTCGAGCTACTGGCCTCGGGCGCCGAGGATGACATCGAGACACAGCTCGATGCAGCACTCCCCCACGTCGAATCGGAGCGTCTCTCGAACGGCGTCACCTGCTATCAAATTGACGTCGAAAACCATGCCCATCGATTCACCTATCCTGCACCGGGCACGACAACCGGCGCCATCCACGATCACATGGTCCGCGAGACGGACGAACCCGCGATCACGATCGGGTATGGTCCCGATTTCGCCGTCCTGCGAAGTGATGGTGTCCGCTTGGATATCCCGGAGATGGTCACGACACTCAATGAGGAACTCCGTGGTGCGGGCGTCAGCGGCGGTGGCCATCTCGTGGTCGGCTCGATCAAGTTCGTCGAGGGTATGCGAGAGCAAGTCCTAGACGCGCTTCTCGCGGAAATGGCAGACGCGGAAATCGATGAGTCGCTCGGCGCAGCGGCACCTCGGGTCTACGGTTCCCGAGACGACTGAGTGACCGATGATCGGCCGGAGAGCATCGTAGCTCTCTCCTCACTCCCAACGTGTCGGATTGTCGTCGCCATGTCCGGACGATCTAGATCGCTCCGGTTCCTGTTCTAACAGATCGTCCAGGGGATGGTCCCACGGGCGGCCACCTGTCCTGGTCGTTTCACCGCCGAAAAGCGGGTGCGGCCGGGGCGAGAGGTGGCTCTCGGGCGCAAACTGCCACCGGGTGGTCACGGCGACGCCTATCAAACCGCCGGAGAATACGACGATCGTCGCCCCTATCGGCACACGCCAGACACCACCTCGCCAGTCAGCGTCGAACACCCTGGCATAATATGTCGCAGCATTTTGCCCGTGGAGGACCACGATCACCTCACGATTTTCGCGGGTGGCATGGGTGTTCCAGTTGAGACTTCCAACGACGACTGTGTCGTCCGCGATCACACCCTTGACGTGGACCTTGCCGAATCTGGATCGGGGATCGACGATTCGAGCGTCGAGAGGGAGAGACTCGTTCGAGGCGAGCCCGTTCAACCACTCGACAGTCGCTTCGTTCTCTCTCGCGACGTAGGAGACCCCACTCAGCAGGACCTGCACCGAGACGCCCCGTCTAGCTGCAGCGAGTGTCGCGTTCACGAATGGATGATCGTGTTCCCCGATCGAGAGTTGCTGAATCCGGATCGACTCCTCGGCGTTCTCGAGGAGTTCGACCACTCCGTCTTCTGCGTTGTCCGGGGCGACGAGGAGGTCGACCCGGTTGGCTATCATCGACTGGGGTGCGAATCGCGAGGGATACTGGTCTCTCGTGGCCGCACTCGAGGGTTCCACAGGGTCTGCGGGCTGGATGTCGTCCCAGGATTTCGTATCTAACCAGGTCGTGTCCGCCTGGAAGACGCGGGCAAGCGCGTCCGCGAGATCGGCCTCATCGATCATCACTCCCCACCCTCTATTGGATCGTCCTCCGGACCCACTCGGCTTCCAGTTCTCCGAGAGGACGAGCCCCCTGTCGTCGACGACGGCATATTTCGCGTGATGGAACGAATAGCGCGCGTGTGGACCACCCAACAACTGGACGGGAATATCGCACTCCGTAAGCTGCTCAAGACGAGTCGCAGCACGCGTGGTGATCCCCCCGACGGGCTCACGCTCAACGAGAACCCGGACGTCCACGTCATCCCTGGCGCGGGCACACAATGCCTCGACGACCCGATCCGATTCGAAGGTGTAGCCAGCGAGAAGGATCCGATCGGTCGCTCGCTCGAGTATCGAGACGGACTCGTTCGGTGCATCGGGGAGAGCAAAGACACGGATCGGGGCGTCAGGAACCGAGAAGATCGGGAGGTCAGACACGCCTGCGGGCTGCCACTGCCACCCGTCCGCGGTGAGGACATACCGTTCGCCCTCTGGGGCGCGGGTATAGCTGACTTCGTCGATGACCCGTCCGTGAGAACGGAGCTGTACCGTCTCTCCTTGATTCGAGAGGGCCAATCGACCATCGACGGCAATTACGCGGTTGTTCGTGACGATTGCCGCAGGTTCCGTGGAAACCGCGACGTGACCGCTGACGATTCGGTCTGGGAGGGCTACGACGGTTTCACCATCCTCGATTGTCCATCCGCTCGTGTTGGTCGGGGTCGGAAACGAGAGCACGACGTGTTCGCCCCGATCCCCATACGCGACGGGATTTGGAGCGATTTCCACGAGACGTGCCGACGCGTTCCCGGTCGATGGGGTGGACACCGTCACTGTCCCGTTGGAACGTCCCTCAACGATAGCCGTCCCGTTCACGAACACGGCAACGACACAAACCACGATGATTGCCACTCGAACCGGGGTGGACATGCCCTGCGTGTGTCCGTTATCGGAGAAAAACCCTTTTCGAAGGAGATCGAGACCGATCGTTCGCTGGGTTTTTGAGCCGGTGGTGCGGCGTGAACACCATGGTTGACGTCACTCTCCTCCTTTCGCAGGTGAGCTATGTGCTCGGAGCACTTGGTGGGGTGCTCGTCTTCGTGGAGTTTTTTCAGACGCCGTCTTACCTATCGTACAACGCCGAATGGGATAATTGGAGTGTCGAGATGTCACCGCTCGACGCGAGAGAGTACACCTGGGCTGGCCGGGTGGGTGCGCTCCTGATCGCGTTGGCGTTCACCCTCCAGTTTGTGGCGACCCTGTTCTGACTGAATCACCAGATCGGTGTCCAGACGCGAGCGTGTCCGTCGAACGCGGCCGCGACTATGCTTCGACCGCGCCCAGCGCGTCCACGGCTTTCGCCGCCTCGCTCTGCACGAGATAGGAGCGATCATCGGCGTGCTCGGCGGCAGCCGTCAGGGCGTCCTCTGTCCCGATCTGGACGAGCGCCCAGGCGGCACTCGCGCGGACCGTCTCCTCCTCGTCCTCGTCGCCCAACGTATTCTCAAGGGGTTCGATCGCCCTGGCGTCACCGATCATGCCGAGGGCTCGGGCACCGGTTGACCGCACTCCCGGGTTCTCGGCGGCGAGCGCGTTCGCAGCCGGTTGTGTGGCCTCCCGTGTCCCGATCTCGCCGAGTGCAGTTAACGTGGTGCGACGGATCGGGTCGTCCGTGTCCTCGCCCGCGTATTCGAGCAGAGTGTCCACCGGCTCCTCGGATCCGATTTTCCCAAGGATCTCGATCGCGTCCTGGTCCCGGCGGTTCGCCCGCTGGAGCATCGGCTGGATCGCCTCCTCCGCGCCCATCCTGCGAAGGGCCTCGAGACAGTGGCGCTCCATGAAATCCGACTCGAGGTTCTCCAACGCGAGGAGCACCATGTCTGCATTCCCGCGCTTTTCCCACACCTTGAGCGCGTGCCACTCTGGCGGGAAGTCTTTCCGGTGGTCGAGCACGTCGTAGAAGCCTTCCGCCTGGAGCTGTTCTCGGACGGTGAGGTCGTCCCAGGTCTGGGCCTCGTCCAGCCCGCTCGTCAAGGCGTCCGTCGCCTCTAGGAGCGCCGCGATCGTGTCAGCGTCTTCGTCCGGGTCCAAGTCTGTAGATTCGACAGCGTCGATCGCGGCGATTACTGTTTCCTGTGCTTCCTCTACGTCCGTGGGCGCCGAAACGTCAGAATCGAGTGTCTCGCTCAGGGATTCAGCGAACGACGAAACCGTCTCGACCACCTCGACCTCGCCCTGTTCGGTCCACTCGGCGTCGGCGATGGTTTCCTTCGCGGTCTCCATCTCCGAGATGACGTCTTCCGCATACGGACCTCGGGCGTCCTCCAGCCCCTCTCGAAGCTCCGATAGTCGGGATTCGAGCGCAGCACGCGGCCCCTCCTCCTCGTCATCGTCGGGTTCCGGCAAGTCAGCGTCGGCTATCGTGTCCTCGATGTCGTCAAGCGTACTCTCGAGTGCATCCAGGTCGGCCTCCGTCTCTGCGAGGCCGAGGGCGGCTTCCGCTTCGTCGAGTGCGGTTTCGATACCTGCTACCGGATCCTCCGCGGAGAGGGCCTCTGTCGCGGCATCGAGGTGGTCCTCGAATGAGGCGTCTCCTCCTTCGAGTTCTGCCTCGGGCTCGTCATCCGCTGCCTCGTCGTCCCCGTTGCTCATGTACCGTGATTCGCTCGGAACGCCCTATCAGCGTTTCCCTTCCCGGTTCGGGTCTTAGGTCTCAGACGGGTTTCTCCGTGGGTCGATTGGCGGCTCCTTGCGCCAGTAGAACCGGGGAGCGAGCACCAAGTATGCGATCGCGAGCGTCAAAACTGCATAGGCAAACGTCCGCCCGAACGCCCGCGGGAAGAGTACGGCAAGGGCTTGGACAACGCCCATCAAGAACGCGTCCCGGGCAAGGAGGTCAGGATAGGATATTGTCGTCACCATCAGATAGGACAGGACGCCCGTCATACCGAGGAGGAGTGAGACATCGCCGACCTGGGCGAGTACGATGGCCGCGATGACGGTCCCGGCTAGCGTGCTCGGTACGCCATCCGTGTAAGCAGTGCCCGCGTCGTAGACGGTGTAGAGGCCCAGCCGGACGACGACCATTCCGAGATAGAGTGCAGGGATGCCGAGTGCGCCCGCCAGTATGAGACTGGGCTCAGCCGGCGACACTCCCCACCTATCCATCGCGGACGCGGCGACGATCATCGCCGGAGCGACGCCAAATGACGCGACATCGGAAAGTGAGTCGAGGTGCTCGCCGACTGGGGTGCTTCCCACGTTCCGAGCCACGACGCCGTCCAATCCATCTGCGATGGCAGCCAAGAGGACGAGCCTGGCAGCGAGGTGCGTGTCGACACTCGCCACGGCGACGGCAACGAATCCCAGTATCGCGTTCCCGACTGTGACGGCATCGGCAAGGCCCAGTCGCCCGACAAAACGGGGCCACATGTCGCGCAGGTGGAGGAGTGCGACTAAACCTCTTGTGTTCCGTCCCACTCCGAGCGGTGGATCGCGGGAATCACACTGCCTATAGTATCCCAGTTCGGACACACCGACATGCAGCGGCGGGCGTTTCTTGCGGCAGCCGCGGGAGGGAGTGTCGGACTCGCTGGATGTATTGACGCCTTCGGGTCCGAGAGTCCCGAGTACGATGTCGGGATGCGAGCGAGTGCATTCATCCCGACGGAACTAGACGTAACCGTTGGTGAGACGGTTATCTGGTACAACAACAACGATCGTGCCCACACGGTCACCGCCTACGAAACTGCGCTCCCGGCAGACGGGATGTATTTTGCCTCAGGTGGCTATGCGGACGAATCGACAGCGCGAGAGGCGTATGAACGCGATCTCGGTGGGGCTATCTACGCCGGGGAGCGATACGAACACACCTTCGAGACAGCGGGAGAATTTCCATACTTCTGCGTCCCGCATGAGCGTCAGGGAATGACGGGGACGATCGTCGTCCGAGCCTGATGTCGGATACGTACTGACGGCCGTATACGCACGAGTCGACCGGACCTTACTCCGCGGGCGCTTCTTCGACGTCGGCGGCTGCTTCTTCCTCCTCGTAGACCTCCTCGGGGTGGGCCTCGAGGGTCGTCTTCTGGACCTCGACGCGACGGAGCGGATAGATCAACTTCGCCTCGTTATAGATCGCGCTCGAGAGGCGGCCTTCGACGATACTATCGGTTAGTTCTCGATAGGTTCGCTCCGCCGCTGCTTCTTCGACGAGGTCAATCATCGTTCGGCGGATAGCCTTCTGGTGACTATCGTCGGCACGCTTCGTGGTGAATGCAACTGGTTGCACCTCGACACGGTAATCGTCGGTTGTTCGCACCGTGATGACCGCCGCGATCTTCGAGGAGCCTCGCCTGACCAGACTACGGAGGTAGTCCCGGGTGAGCTCGTGCTTGATGAACTCCGTGTACGCCGCGTTCGACCCGACGTCGTTCACTTGGAAGGTGAGCTTGACGTTATTCTCGTTGGCGTTCCCCGAAATATCTCCGAGTGTTGTTTCTACGGTGCGATCGTACACCTTCTCCGGTTCATCGGCGGGGGTCTCGCCCAGTTCTGCCCGGTCGAATTGCTCCGGGGCAATGAGCGTATACCACTGCTTACCCTGTCGTTGCTTTGAGACTGATCGTTCGCTCATATGTCGTGTGTGTTGTTGGATTCGTTTGCGTGTGTATTCGAACAGTTCAATACGTCTATCGCGATCCCGAGATTGACGACATAGTCGTCTACTGTGGCCTGCAGCCCGCTCGTCGTCTCCCGCTCGATTACCGATACTACGCACCCGTCCTCGATCCGTGTTTCGATTTCCGCCGTGTCGTCGGGCCGAAGGGCTGCCGCAACTGTTTCCGGTGCAGTCACGTGACTTTCTAGTCGTGCCCGCCTCATACGTCCCTCCTGAGGACGGTGATGAGTGATTCGGGATCATCGAGACGAGCAAAGCCTGTCGGTCCAGATCCGAGCGCGTCGCCGCCGACTTCGTCAACAGCGGTTTCGAACAGGTGTCCTACCGATGTGTCGATACCCGTGATCGCCGCCTCGCCCGCAGTTTCGTCGATGGCGAGGACGACTGGTTCTGGCGATCGGAAGTCACGCACGAGTCGTGCTGTCGTTTCGACTGCAGCGTCAACACGGGCAACCACGATGCCATCGTGGCGAGCTACCGATGCAGAGCGGACGGCCTCGTGGGCTCTCGTCGCGTGCTCGCGCCAGATCTCGATCGCCGAATCCGCGGTTCCTGTTCCAAGCCCGAGCGCGAGGCCGAGCCCTGGGCGCTCGAGGGCGAGAGCCGACAGCACGTCGGCGTATCCTTCGAGTGTAGCTACCGGGCCGTCGATGTCGTGGGGACGGAGTGCCCGTTCGACAGCGTCAGCTCCTCGATCCGAGAGGTCCCCATCGCTCGCTATCGAGATGGCGAGGAGCGATGCGATCATCCGTCTTCCGTCGGTGCTCAGTCGATCGTCGACGTCGAGATCGGCGACCGCAGCATGTGCCACCTCGGGGCGGGCAGAGTATTCGCCGTGGGCGAGCATCGTATGCGTTAGCCCGTCGATTGGGTCGTCAGTTGGGGACGCGATTCCCGGTCGGCGCTCGAGGGACGCTGACTCGTATATTGACTCGCCGAGCGTCTCCGGATATTCGCCCGCAGCGACTACGCCTGCAAGAGTTAATACTGGATCGGGGGAGACGCCGAGTTCGGTTGCCACGTCTGCTGCAACGAGGCTCGATGGCGTGGTCTCGTTGATTGATGGTTCGTCGGGGACCGTCGCCCCGAGGACGATCGGCTGTGCGGCTTCGTCGACTGTATCTAGTCGGGCACGGAGTTCGTCCCGCGTCCGAATCGGTCGTGCGTGGTAGGCGGTCCCACTTGTCTCACAGGCGTTCGCGAGGATCGCAGCACTCGCGAGCGCATCGCCTTCGGTACGCACAATGAGGTGACAGAGAGGTGCCTCCTGAATCGCCGCGGCGAGTGCGGCTGGATCGGTGGCATTCCCGGTCGCGGGTCGGTCCGTGGTGGCCATCACTCGAGGAGATCGACTGCGTTTTCGTACGTGTAGACGAAGTCCTCGTCGATCTCGTCACCACGGTAGTAGTTCGCGAGCCGCCGAACCTTCGCCTCGACGTTCTGGACTGCCCGCTTGTTCTGGTGGTCCTGTGGGTTCCTCTCCATGTGCTGATTCAAGTTAACAGCCTTCTCGATCAGGTTCAGGAGGTCCTCTGGAATCTCGGGTTTACTGTCGTGCTCCTCGAGGATTTCGGTCACCTTCCTGCCTGTCGCGAGCCTGACGTCCGGGATTGGGGTCCCGTCGACGCCTTCGTCGCGAAGGATCAACCCAATCTGGGATGGATCGTGCCCTTCATCGGCGAGTTCGAGGACGCGCTCTTCGATCGCGTCTTCGTCGACATCGCTCCACTCCGGTGGTTCGTCAGCCACGGGTTTGTCCGAGTCGGACGACCCGCGACGTCGAGTATGCATTCGTGCCATAGATTGGTTGGAACAGTCACGAGCCGCTGGCAAGCGTGGCGTATCGTCTGCTAGCGCAGGGACGACGGAACGCCCGCACCGCCGCATTCCCAAGCCGCGCAATCACGCGGCGAGTCGGATCTACGGCTGTGCCGTTCCCTAACCCGAATCAGTCCGGTCGTATCCTAAAGCGTTTCCATCGCCGCCTGTGAATCCGGGGATATTGATTGTTCGGCGGAGATGTTTCTTTTATCAGGCTGCTTTCGTACTGGTACCCCAGGTAACGTGGGCCCATAGCCGTTCGTAGCCGTAGTATGTCCCTGTTTTGACGATGTTCGCAACGATGCCGATGCTGAGGGCCTGGTCAAGTCGGCCAGTGACAAGCAATGCGACGATGATGGTCACGAGGATCATTACCACGCGATACAATACTGTCTTCGTCGCTGTGCGACCGTGGGTCTGGTTTGCATACCGTGAAAGAACGGCCCGTAGGGTCATTACGACGGCTTGCAATCGGAGATGCTTAGGGTTGGTGACGGTGACATGTTTGGGGAATGGTCGACTCAAGAATCGGCGGGGTTCCGAGGGAGTTAAGGGCCGGCCAGCGATACGACTCACTGCGGGCTCGTAGATCAGCGGTAGATCACTCCCTTGGCATGGGAGAGGCCGCGGGTTCAAATCCCGCCGAGTCCATCGGTATTCCTTCGCCATGGTCAGTCGTATTGTCTGAGCTAGTAAACACCAGTAGCACAGCAGATTCGTGCGTAAGAAGGGGCGTATATTCGTTGAACGGAAGAGAATACCCCCTCGAATCGCGGCGCATCTCCACGCTGTCAAGTGGTCAGTAAAGGGAGTGCAAAGCGCGTTGTCCTCTTCTTTTTCGACAAGTCCCGCATTTCGCGTAGCCGTGTATATCTCTGGCAGGAAGACACCAACATACGGCCCCGTCAGCTGCCGGGTCGATATATTCACCGTTCTTTCCACTATCCTCGTTTCATGCGGGGAATTATCCGGGATTCCTTTACGGAATTATCGAGCTTCTGGTAGTATCCCCCTATATGAAGGCGCGGCATAGGCAAGCAGAACTAACTCTGCCGTATGTGAACTTCATCCACACGGGTCTACCGCAAGACCTGGGTCGCACTGCTCCATAACTATCTCAGCAACTTCCAGTTCACGACATTCATGCCACAAGACGACGACAACAATCGAGGACGAGGCGGACAACGCGGACAACAGCACGGCGGACAGCATCAAGGTCAATCCCGTGGGGGACAGCATTCTTCCCAGTCCCAGCAGCGGGACGAACAGGGCCAATTCACCGGCCACCAGAGCCAGCAAGGACAGCAGAGACAGCAGGAGTACCAGCGCCAAGGACAACAGGGCCAGCAGGGACAGTACGGTGGGCAGCGACAGGGACGACAGCAAGGTAGACAGGAATCTGGCCAGCAATACGGTCAGCAGTACGATCAGCAGGGCGGCCAACAGCGAGGCCGCCAGCACGGACAGCAGTTCGGCGGACAAGAGG
>CAZEDI010000031.1:18652-24031 GCA_964510865.1 uncultured Halobacteriales archaeon | reverse complement strand
GTCGGAAGCGTGGACGAGTCAGACGTGTCCCGAGTGTGGCGACCACGACGCGACGATTCGCCACGGAGATACACTGACGTGTCCATGCGGATTCGAGGGCCATGCCGACCTCACGGCGTCAGAGACGTTCCTTCGGGAAAACAGCGATTGCGAACTCAGGCCGATAGCACGGCCCGTGCGATTCGAGTGGGACGACCACGGCTGGTCGGGGAAGCCACACCCTCACGAAAGTCCCAAAGAAGTGCGCACGAACCCGCAAGTTGCCTCCGTGGGTCGGTAGCCGAACCCCCAACGGAGGAATCCTCGCGCTTCAGCGCGGGGAGGATGTCAACAATTCCACGGACCCCAGCCTGCATCGACGAAACGACGCTCCCGGTCGATGGCATCGATCCGATCCTGCTCTGACTGAGTGAGCGAGAGGTCGAGCGAGGCGTAGTTGTCTTCGATGTGCGCACGGCTACTGGCTTTGGGAATCGGTATAACGCCTTTCGAGCGGAGCCACGCGAGACTCACCTGTGCTGGTGAGACGTCGTGGGCGTCGGCGATCTCCTGGATCTCGGGTATCGTGCCGACCTCGCCTTGGGCTAGCGGGCAGTACGCAACCAGGTTCAGCCCGTGATCCCGGGTGTAGGCGAGTAGTTCCTCTTGCTGGAGAAGCGGATGCATCTCGACCTGAATGGTGCTCACGGGCACGTCCAGGAAGTCCCGGGCTTCATCGATGAGAGCCGGCGAGAAATTCGACAGGCCGATCCCCCTTGTTTTGCCCTCGGTATACGCGTCCTCGAAATACGGGAGGACGTCCTCTGTGGAGTAGATCCCCGACGGCCAGTGGACGTATAACAGATCGACATACTCGACACCGAGGCGATCGAGACACCCATCAATTGCCTCGCCGACCTGCTCGGCACGCTCGGGTACGTCGTGATGGACGGTTTTCGTTTCGAGAAAGACCTCCTCTCGAGGGACCGCGGAGCGGCGAATCGCCTCGCCGACGTACTGTTCGTTTCGGTAGACTTCCGCCGTGTCGATAAAGCGATACCCGGTTTCGAGGGCCAGTGCTACGTTGTCTCGCCACTGCTCGCGGTTCTCATCCGAGTAGGTGCCAAACCCGATCGGGGGGAGTGTTTGCGGAGGAGTCACGAGTCCAGAAGGAAACGCCCCCACAATCAGTGTATTGTTCGTAAACTACCCCGCCCTACTCCCTCACCTTTCGGCTCGGTTCTTGAGGGCGGGGCTTCCCCCGTGTTGGCGGTTTCCATCCGCCCCCGTGCGTGGGCGTGGCGCGGTTCACGACGGCAGGACGGGCACGTGGAGGGGGTTCCTGCACGCTGCTCCGTCCCGTGGTCTGAGTCCAAAGCCGTCTCACCCGACTTTAATTCCCGGTGGACTCGAACGGACACGTTTGGGTGCAGGGACGTGTCCTCGTCCCCGAGTTCGGGGCCGGTCTACGGCGGCCCCTGCATCGGCTCCAGTTTGGCTCCGATGCAGTACTTGGAATTCGATCACACGGTACAAAAGTACGTCGAACGCGCTTCCTCCCCGCCCTGCTCACTCCGTTCGCTGAGGACGGGGCCTCCGCGCTACCAATCGGTGACATCGAACCCGGCGACCGACCGTAACACGAGGAATCCCGGCAGCCGAAACGCCTACATATTCTCTATTAGTAACAAAAAGTAATGGAGGAAGTCCGGACGGTCGTCGAGGACGCTCCTGCAACTGACCCACAGTATACACTCGTCGTCGCACTGTCGAATCCCGCCCACGTCGATCAGATAATGCGGACGGCAATCGATGTCGCGGTTGATCACGATGGCACCATACGGGTCGTGAACGTCATCCACAAACACGCGATGTCACCATTCTTGCTCTTCTCGGAGGAGCGCATCAAGCGGGAATTCGCTGGTGACCAGGGAGCCGTTCTCGATCAAGCGGTTGCTTTGGCCGAGGAGCAGTCGATTCCGGTCAGCCGGAGCCTGCTCGTGGGATCTGACGTCTCGAAGGCGATTCTCTCCGTTGTCGAATCGACTGATGCCGACGGGTTGTTGCTCGGCTGGCAGGAGCGATCCCGGCCGTCCGATATCGTCCTCGGGACGACTGTCGACCCGCTCGTTCGACGTGCACCTTGTGACGTCTTCATCGAGCGAGTCGGCACGACTGCTGACGGGATGGAGGCGATCCTGATGCCGACAGATGGCGGGCCCCATATGGAGCCGGCAACTGATCTCGTGGGAGCGATTGCGCGAGCCAACGACGCGCCCGTGACCGTTGTCTCCTACGTTCCACCCGACGCGACGGATTCCGAGCGTGACGCAGCTCGGACCTCGGTCGACGCGGTGAACGAGCGCCTGCCAGGCGTTACCGTCGACGACAGTGTGCGAGAGGCATCCATCGTCGCTGACGCGATCGTCGACGCGTCCGAGGATCATGACCTCGTCGTCCTGGGAGCGACGCGCGAACGTCGGTTTCGGCGGCGTGTTATCGGATCGGTCGCGGAAACCGTGGGGCAGCGCACGATCCCGCCAATCATCATCGCGAAACGTCGGTCCGAGGACTCACTCATCCGACGGGCCCTCGGTCGGTGGTGAGACATGGTCGATGTCGGGTTCGTCGCGCTGGTCGGCATTGCGATTAGTACTAGCTTGTTGATGGCGTGGGCACTCGGTGCCAATAGCAATTCCCCGCCGTTTGCACCTGCGATCGGCGCCAATGCGATCCCAACCATGCGGGCGGCCTTTCTCATCGGTATTCTCGCGACGGCCGGGGCGATTACGCAGGGTGGGAGCATCTCCGAGACCGTCGGGAGTCGCCTTATCGAGGGCGTGACTATCAGTCCGCTTGCGGCCGCAGCCGGGCTTCTGACGGCAGGAACGTACATGATCTTTGGTGTCTACACGGGCTATCCGGTCCCGGCTGCCTTCGCCACGACTGGCGCAATGGTCGGTGTCGGACTCTCACTCGGTGGCGATCCGGCGTGGACCGTCTACCACCAGATCGGCACGTTCTGGCTCATGGTGCCGGTGATGTCGGGCGGAATCGCGTATCTGACCGCGATGCTTCTCCGCAGGGAAGACGTTCCAGAGACGATCGGTGTCCCGCTCTTGGCGGCACTCGTCGGCGCGGTTCTCGCACACGTCCGATTCGGCATCATCCCCGCACCTCCCGGCCGCAGCCAGGGAACCATCGCAGGGTTTGTATCGCGACGTGTCGGCGGCGGCCCCGAACTTCTCGGAACGACGGTGGTCGAGATACTGGTCACGGCCGGCTTCGCGATCGTCGCGTTTCACAGTATCAGGAAACGGACGCAAGTGTCGATTGACAACGGAATCCGAACGTTCCTGATCGTGCTCGGGAGCGTCGTCGCGTTCTCCAGCGGTGGAACGCAGGTCGGCCTGGCGACGGGTCCACTCGAACACCTGTTCCGAGTCGAATTCGGGCTGCCGGGGATCTACCTCCTCGCCCTTGGAAGCATAGGGATACTCACGGGCGCCTGGATGGGTGCGCCTCGGCTCCTCCAGGCTACCTCCCGGGAGTACGCACAGCTGGGTGTCCGTCGCTCGATCGCGGCGCTCGTCCCCGGATTCGTCATCGCCCAGATCGCTATCGAGTTCGGGATTCCCATCTCCTTCAACAACATCATCCTGTCCGGGGTGATAGGTGGCGGACTCGCCGCTGGGTCCGCAGGAGTGTCCGGAGGAAAGATCGGGGTGACGATCGCGTTCTGGCTCCTGACGCTCGTCTCGTCCGTCGCCGTCAGTTATACTCTCTATCGGGGATTCGCGGTACTTCTGGGGGTCAGCTGACGATCCCCCGCGGTGCGGAAGACGGCGAAACAGTCGTGACTGGAACACTGGCCAGGTCGTCGATAATCCCTGTCGAGATCGAGAGCAGCGTCCGTCGGTCGGGGCGGCCAGTACCATGCAGGCCGAAGAGAGAAATTTGACAAAAGGCTTGGCTCGTACCGAGCGATCCACGACGGATTTTAGAAAAATGATACGATCCCGGCGGCAACAACGGTAGCAACCACGCACGATCCAAGCGTCCCTCCAGCATACATCGCTGCCTGAGTGCGATTTCCAGTCTCCCACAATCGAACGGTCTGCACCGAAAACGAGGAATACGTCGTGAACGAACCGCACGCTCCTGCACCGACGAAGAGAACGATCTCGCTGTGTAGCCCGGCGAACACCACCAGCCCAAGCACGAAGCTTCCCACGACGTTCACGATGAGTGTGGAGACGGGAAATCGATCGTGGACGATCCATTGACCGACGGCATATCGGAGTACTGCGCCAATCGCGCCACCCGTCCCAAGTAGATGCGCGGGTTCCATCACTCGCTACCCTCCTTCGGTGGGGTGACAGTGGCGTCGATCCCCCTGGCTACTTCCCTGCCGATGATGACGGCGCCAAAGCCGAGCGCATACGTCCCGAAAATATACGCGATCGCGAGCATCGGCGTTGTCGTGAGTGCATCGATAACGAACGTACTATAGGTTGTAAATGAGGCAATGAACCCGGTCGCCATGAGTGTCCGGCTGGCGGTCGACAGTGTATCACTGAACAGTTCTTCGTAGATGAGGAACCCGAGGGCGGCACTTCCGAGTACGTTTACGGCTGCGGTGGCCGCGAGGGAATTCGGCACGAGGAGTTCGACGAAATATCTGAGGTTTGAGCCGGCAAATCCGCCAATTCCGATTACGAGTGTCGCTTCGAGGTGTTCGAGTGGGTGTGCCATGGCTGATACGAAACAGGAATCACCCCGAACGGATCACTGCCCACAGGGACTCTAACACCCGACCACGGCTGGCTTGTACCCATCCGACCGTGGGGAGTGAGAGGGCTACGAGGGAGGCCACGGACAGCCCACCGGGAGCCAGGACAGCACTTCCAATAATCGCGAGTGCTGTCGCGGTCCCGGCGAAGGTATACGCCCGTGAGTACTCAACAGCTCGACGAGCGTTCCACGCGTCTGCAAACAGGAGCGTTCCAGCGACAAACAGGCTGAGAAGGAAGCTGATGTGAACCCAGTAGCCGAGGTGTGGCACGATTTGCGCGAACCCCGATATCTGTGTCACCCCTTCCGGGAGTACCCAATAGATCGAATGTGCCGGAGCAGTAATCGCGAGCATAATGTCGATGCCTGCGAGCACTGCAACCACCGTGTAAACTGAAGGGCGACTCAATAATTGGGACGTGCGATTGGCAGTGGTCGCGAAAAGAAACCACCCGAGTCCGGCCAGAAGCGAGCCGACCACGGTTAACGTAAGGAAGTATACCTTTATCCGAGGGTTCGAGCTCAGGAGTTGCGCGGCAAACATCCCATTCCAGACCCCGATGCCCAACACGAGAAGCAGATACGCGAGCCCGTTATCGCGATGGC
>CAZEDI010000031.1:1693-18642 GCA_964510865.1 uncultured Halobacteriales archaeon | reverse complement strand
AACTCATCGCAGCCGCCCCAAACGGGATCGTTGAGGCGACGGCAATCCCTGCCCCCGTCACGAGCGTGAGGTCAACGAGCGAGATGATATGTTAGAACCCTCTGTAAATTGACTTAAATCATACTTCTTTAGCCACGGGTACTCGGCGGGGATTGACCCGGCACCATCGCCACGATCGAGACAGGTGACGAGTTGTGGTGTAAAAATGTTCTACTAGTCGAATACCTACTCCGGGAGGGCGACGTATCGCTCGGTGAGTATCCTCCACACGCGTGGAAACCGGGTGATAAGAAACAGCCCGAACGAGGTTTGCCAGTCCGGGGTGATCACCGGGCTGGTCGATTCGATGTGTGCAGCCAGTTTCCGACCGACGACCTCCGGAGGGGCTCTCATCCACTCTGGATAGCCGAGGTCTGCAGACATCTTCGTGTCGGTGGTCGGGGGCACCATCAGGGTACACGATATTCCAGTCTGTCGAAACTCCAACTGGAGCGATCGGGTCAATGCCTTGATGGCCCCCTTCGTGGCGGCATAGCCGGTGAGGCCAGGATGGCCGACGTCACCCGTCCCCGAGCCCATGTTGTGGATTATTCCGTCGCCACGGTCCCGCATATGCGGGAGGACGGCCCGGATCATCCGGAGGTATCCGAAGACATTCACCGCAAACTCACGCTGCGTGTCGGCGGTCGTTTGTGCATCGAAGCGAGCGAAGCGGGCCACGGCTGCATTATTAACGAGAATATCGATCCGCCCCCATTGCTCGATTACGGTGGTTACCGCATTGTCTACCTCATCTGTGTTCGAGACGTCACAGTTCTGGACGACGATCTGGTCCGGTGATTGCTCCCGAATGGATCGGATAGCGTCCACTTCGATATCGAGTGCGGCAACCCGGTAGCCAGCATCACTGAGTGCAGTCATCATGTGATAGCCAATCCCCTCGTTGGCACCGGTGAGAACGACGACTCGTTCCCCACTCGACGTGGCCATAGCCTGGATGAAACACCCAGGTTCGATAAAACCGATCGTCTCATTGCAGACCGACGCGAAACGCGTTGGCGTTGAGTCACCTGATTCAAGCAGGGAGTCCCGCCGTTCACCCGCATATTTATATCCTCAACTCGTTCTACTCAAGCTGTGACTGGAGCAGCCGTACTAGCCGGGCTCGGCCCCGGCTTCTGTGAGAAATTCGCCTGGAAACTGGCTCGTGAGGGCCATCCAGTCGGCATGTTTGCTCGAAGTGACGAGTATCTGGCGGACGTCGAATCGGACCTCCGTGCGGACGGACACGAGGCGCTGGCGATTCCGGTAGACGTCACTGATTCGTCGGCTGTCGCCGATGGAATCACCCAGGTGCGGGACAGATTCGGCCGGATCGAGGTGCTCGCACACATGGCCAGCACGGTTACGAGCGCGTCGGAAGAAGAACTCGATCCCGATCGATTCGAAAAGATGTGGCGGCTGTACAGCTATGCCGGCTTGCTCTGCTTCCGTGAAGTGGTCGACGATATGCGGGAGGAGGGTGGAACGGTGCTCTTCTTCGGGGCGTCTCCTGGAGCGGGCGATTTCGCGTTCAAGAGCGGCAAGGACGCGACACGGGGGCTGGCCCGCTCACTCGCGGAGGCGTATGGCCCCGATGGTGTTCACGTCGCGCACGTGATCATCGACGGTGGCCTCCTCAATCCGGACGTATACGAAACCCAAGACGACGTAGTTGAGGAGGAATACATCGATCCGGGGGCAGCGGCCGAGACCTGCTATCACCTGGTCGAGCAATCAGATCGTGCACGGACGTTCGAACTCGACCTCCATGCGAACGACCGGACCTCGCCGCGGTGAAGCTGTCCGTTTTCAGGATTTAGCGGCGTCACTTCGACGATATCCACTCACCCACTAATCGGTTATGGCGGGTCCCGTCCGACCCGCTCGATCGTCCCGGCAAGGGTCTCCACACCGATGCGGATGGACTCCTCGTCCACGTCGAACGTGGCAGCGTGGTGACCGCCCGGGTGGTCGGTCCCGACGATGACGTAGCTCGCAAGTCCCCCATTCTCCTGTACCCGGCGCATCAGATAGGTCGCGTCCTCACTCCCCCCGAGATCGTCCGACGGGAGGATGGAATCGACGCCGGAGACCTCCTCTGCGACCTCCACGACACGTGCAGCGAGGGCGTCGTCGCTTTCGGCACTCGGTGCGTCGGGGCCGAACGACACATCCACCGCACAGTCGTGCATGTCTGCAGCGGATTGCAAGACCGTCTCGGCACGATCACGGACGTACTCCCGCAAAGCGGTCGTCTCACCCCGGACCTCGCCACGGATGAAGGCGTCCTCGGCGATGATGTTGGTAGCTGTCCCGCCCCCGACGATACCCGCGTTGATCCGGGTCGATCCATCACCGTGTCTCGCGATGGCGTAGAGGTTCTGGATTGCTGTTGCGGCAGCCAGGACTGCATTTCGCCCGGACTCGGGATGGTCACCTGCATGGGACCCCTCGCCGACGAAGTCGGCGTTCATGTGGGTGACGGCGAGGAACCCGTCGACACCGGCGACGATCTCGCCGGTGGGGTGATCAAGCCCGATGTGGAGCGCGAGCAGGTAGTCCACGTCGTCGAGATGGCCGCTCTCCGCCATCGGCTTCCCCCCCGCGATCAGTTCCTCCGCCGGCTGGAAGAAGACCTTCAACGTCCCCGAGAAGTCGCTGTCCTGGATGGCCTCGATGACACCGATTCCGATCGTCATGTGGGCGTCGTGACCGCAGGCATGCATCGCCCCCGTTTCCGAGCGGAACCCCTCCGCAGCTGGAATATGTTTGGTATCAGCTGACTCCTCACGAGGCAGTCCGTCGATGTCGACACGGAGACCGACCGTCGGCCCCTCACCTTGATGGACGACCGCGACGGCGCCGGTACACCCACCCTCGACAGTCGAGAGGACGTCCTCGCGGGCGCCAGCCGCACGGGCCCGATCGAACCACTCCGCGAGCTCATCGTCGGCAGGAACGTCCTCACGTGTGTCCCCGAGGGCGTCCGGGCCCACGTGAATCTCGTCGACGCCGAGGCGCTCCAATTCGTCCACGATCCGCGCTGTCGTGTAGAACTCCCGCCAGGCTGGCTCCGGATGGCGGTGAAACGCCCGCCGAAGATCGACGAGATGGTCGAATCGCGAGTCGGTTCGCATATCGACACCTGGGGTGGGGGAGACATAAACGGTGCGAGGGAAGGAATCGCCAGTGCCCGAAGGAGTCCTCAGTTCTGCCCGACGGATCGGACACGGTCGACGTCTACTTCGACGTGGATGCCAGCAGGGAAGTCCCGGCCGGCGATTTGCCTGGCGACGTCGTCGTGACCGACGATCCGAAACGTCCGTTCATAGACCGTGTACTCCCAGGGATCGTACTGGTCGCCCTCTCCAGTGGTCCGTCGGAACTGCGGTGCCTCGATTTCTATCGGTGGATCGGTGTGTGGTCCCTTGATCTCGATCCCCTTGCGTTCGGCTGTCCGGCGGACGTCCTCGACGACGGAGTCGAGCGCGGCGCGATCACCGCTCGTCAGCGTGATCGTCGTCACAAAGGGCATCCATCGTGCATGAGGCAACCGACGGCCCTAAACCTATTGTTCCGGGCGGACGAGGGCGTGGCGATATCCCTTTAATCGCCCGGCCAGTAGCTTCCACTAATGTTAGAGGCTACGTCCGCCGGGGCGATCCTCTACCGAGATACTCGCGACGAACGCGAGTATCTCCTGCTGAAGAGCCGTCCCGGCGACTGGGAGTTCCCCAAAGGAGGCGTCGAAGGTGACGAAGAGCTACAGCAGACCGCGATCCGCGAGGTCCAAGAGGAGGCTGGCATCGCCGATTTCCGCTTGCTCGACGGCTTTCGCGAGGATTATGACTACGTGTTCCAGGCAAACGGTGACATCATCCACAAGACGGTTCACCTGTTCATCGCGAAGTCGTACGAGACATCCGCGGAGCTGAGCAAGGAGCACTCCGATCACCAGTGGCGTGACTACGATCAGGCGATCAACACGATCACACAGGACGGCCCGCGGGAGGTCCTCGAAAACGCGCACGACTTCCTCGACGAGCAGGCCGACGGATAGCGGATCAACCGCGGAGTCGCCGGGTGAAGTGTGCTGGAGACGGTCCCGTCTCCTCTCCTAAGGAGGAGCGCGTCAGTGAATCGTGAGCCACAGAACCCGCGATCGGAACTATTCGAAGGTCTCTTCGATGATCTCGCCGACGGCGAAATTCGATTTCACCTCGGTGATCTCGACCTTCACCTGCTCCCCGATCTCGGCGTCGGGGACGATGATCACGTATCCTCGCTCGACCCGCGCGATACCATCACCCTGCTTCCCGAGATCCTCGATCTCGACATACCGAACCTCGCCCTGTTCGACTGGGGGCTGGGGTTGGTCGGGTGGTGATTCCACGCGTCTGGCCTCCGGACCGTCCGATGAGTCAGCAACGCCGCGAGCGATGACCGCAATCCGGTAGACATCACCGGGGGAAACCGTCCCCGTTTCGACCTCACGCTTTGGAATAGTGACTACATACTCGCCTTCGCGATCCTCGACTTCAGCGTTGAACAGACAGAGGAGCTTCTCGGAGACGTCCATCGTATTCGAATCGCTCGACGGCCTCCGTCTTATGCCTGTCGGGGATCACGAGGACGTGATCGAATCCCCACGGATAACCTCACAACGGCGCGCCATCAGGGTGTTTTGGGCCCTCAGAGTCGTGGACGACTACCTCCCCCGGCTCGGTCTCGACGGGGTCGTATGCGTCACGAACTGCACCGAGCTCCTCGAGCTCCGTGATCGCACGCTCTTTTAGCGTTCTCGCGAGGGCCAGCGCATCCGATCGATCGATATCCCGACCGAGCCCCTCACACTCGTGTGCGCGGACGACACCTGCCGTATCGACCACCTCACCCATCGGCTCCGCCCCGCCGAGGTCGACACTGAACGGATACGTCCGGCAGATGAGGGGTCGGTCACCGTAGATCGTACACGCCCCGGGCTCGTCCGGCTCGCCGTCATCGTAGAACGTACAATCCCCACAGCTGTCGACGACGAGCGCCCATTCGAATGTTTCCCCCTCCAGTGCAGACGGGTCCTCGCTGCCGGCGGATAGGCCGAACGGCATCGGCCGGGCAACATCGCGCCAGTCGTAGTCCGCCGGCGTTTCGTCGCCATCACGGATCGTCCGTACCTCGTCGGGGAAGATCGTCGCAGTGTGATCGCTGCCGTGACCCTTACAGCACGCACCACACCGGGTGCAGTCGAAGCCGATATCCTGGATAGCGTCCGCGAGAGCGGAGACGTCGAGGTCGCGGGCCTCGGCGAGTTCGGCGTCGAGGTCCATGTCACTGTCCTTCGTGTGGACGGGGAAAAGCGTCGCGGGACGGCTCCCTCGTTACGACGTCAGGAAGTAGACCTGCTTGCGGGCATCGCGAAAGCTGTGTCGGGCTTTGAGCAGCCCGGCGTCCTCGAGCCGGTTCAGCGCGTACCTGACAGTTCGGTCGGGCAAGAGTGACTCCTCCGCCAGTTCTCCCTGGGGCAAGGGTTCGGAATCGTCGAGGACTTTGGCCACGAGCTTCGCACTTGGAGGCAACTCCCGGAGCCGTTCGCGGACCTCTGGGTCGTCTAATGGTGATTCGGTCTGTGACGGATCGATCGTCGTGCTCATATCACCGGCAAATCCTGCGCCACTCGTAAAACTTGGCTATATATCGGTTATTGTCTTGGTTGTTATTTTAGGTATATTAATATGAGCCGGAGTACCGCCACAATCCCCATACGGCTGCGGGTTCGCAGCGAGTTCAGCACCTGTTGTCGGTGTCCGTATTCCAGTACGGTTTTAGGGGCCCCTCCAGTACCCCATCTCACGTCGTGAAAGGCCAAGAGTGGTACCAGGAGGACACGGTCGCCGAGGCGTACGAGGAGAAGCGTTTCTCCGGTGGCGGTCGGCTGATCGACAGGCGGGAAAAGGAAGCGGTGCTCGATTCGATCACGCCGATGGAGGACGCGGACGTCCTCGAGATCGCCTGTGGCACCGGTCGGTTCTCCGTGATGCTTGCAGAACGGGGGGCCAACGTCACGGGGCTCGATATTTCGGGTCCCATGCTCGCCAGGGCTCGCGAGAAAGCTCGGGCCGTGGCAGTGGGTGACTCCGTCGAGTTCATGCGCGGTGATGCCGGGCGCCTCCCCTTTCCGAACGACAGCTTCGACGTCGTATTCGCGATCCGATTCTTCCACCTTGCGGACACGCCAGCCGCGTTTCTCTCGGAGATGCGACGTGTCGCCCGTGACCGCATCGTCTTCGATACGTTCAACGCCCGGAGTGCCAGGACGGCATACAACTGGCTACTCCCGATGGGATCACGTCTCTACACCCGTCGCGATGTGGAATGCATGCTCGCGAACGTCGACCTCGATCTCGTCGACGAGGATCACGACTTCGTCGTCCCCTACGGCCTCTATCGAAAGCTCCCCGGGTCCGTCGCGAACCCGATTCGACGGCTCGACACCACGATGATTGGGACGCCCATCGGTCGGTATCTCGCGTCCGTCTCGTACTGGACAGCACGTGTCGACTAGACGGCGCCGCCTCAGCGTGGCAGATTGATGGAGGGGATTGCCCGCGCTGGATTCTTTACGAACGCTTTCCGCATCGCGTCCTCCGGGACGTCGAGCGTGAGGATCTCCATGACACCGACGTTCGGATGGACGTCGGGTGCGCCGCTACCGAAGAGAACCCGATCGGGATGTTCGCGCATTGCTCGTTCGATGACGTCGCGAAAACGGACGACGCTCGAATCCAGGTAGCACTCCTCGTGGTCGGATAGCAATTCGATCGACTCGTGCATGCGGCCCCTGTCCAGCGGATACCCGCCGAAATGGCCCATGATGACGGTGAGGTCTCGACGGAGCAAGGTCGCCTCGACGGCCGCAGGGGGAAACTCGTCCTCGACTTTGACGAGAATGGGACGATCGACGGATTCGAGCGCGTCGAGAACGGATTCGTCGGGGAGGCCATCGCGAACCGGGGCGAGTTTGAACCCGTGGAATCGGTCCCCGTACGCGTATTGCTCGACGTCGTCCGTGGTGACGTGATATTCCTCGCGGCTGGCGTGCCGGAGGGATCTCGGGGACCGTTTAGGCGGGCGAAAGGAACGAACGGTCGGTCGACCGCATGGCGCGCGACGGCATTGTTCGCTCGGAGGTACCCGCCCGGTCGTGGACCGGGCGCGACGACCGCTCGGACGATCCCGGCTTGTTGCATCTCTCGTTCGAGGGCCTCGGGCGTGATGGTGTGGCCGGCCGGCGCCTCGTCACGATCGGGATCGAGTCGCGCGTGCACATCCACGACGCGGAACCCGTGCTCCAACTCCAGCATCGTCTTCGCCTCTATACCAGCAGGTGATAGGCTTTACTCACCGACCGCCTCGTGAGGGCGTCTCCGATCGAAACTACAGACGCAATCTCGGACCGACTGCAGTCGCACGTCATATCGCGCCGGTCGGACGACATCCTGAAGACCGGGCCGTTCGAGCGTGGTCATGGTAATGGTAGACGAGCCGGCGGACAATCCCTACGTGCGCACCCCGGACACGACGTTTCGCGATCCCGAGGAGCTCACGCTCACAACGGCGAGAGAGGAGGTCGAGCGGTTGCGAGAGGCCATCGAGTACCACGACTACCGGTACTACGTCGAGGACGACCCGGTGATTTCGGATCGCGCCTACGACCGCCTCTTCCAGCGGCTCCAAACCCTCGAGGACGCCTTTGACCTCGACGACCCCACGTCGCCAACGCGGCGCGTCGGGGGCGAGCCACTGGACGAGTTGGAGACGGTCGACCACGTGGCCCCGATGCTCAGCTTGGACTCCTCCGAGGACGTAGCCGATGTCCGCGCGTTCGACGACCGAGTTCGTGCTGGCGTCGGCGACGTCGAGTACGCCGTTGAGCCGAAGTTCGATGGGTTCTCGATCGAGCTCGTCTACGAGGATGGTTCCCTCCTCCGAGCTGTCACCCGTGGTGACGGCCAGGTGGGAGAAGACGTCACGCGGAACGTCCGAACGATCGGCTCGGTTCCCCTCAGACTGGTGGACGCCCCGGCCGTTCTCGCCGTCCGCGGCGAGATCTACATGCCACGGTCTGGATTCATGGCACTCAACGAAGAACGCGTCGACGCGGGCGAGGATCCGTTCGCGAATCCACGGAATGCGGCTGCGGGTACCGTCCGACAGCTGGATCCGGACGTGGTCGCCAGCAGACCACTCGACATCTGGATCTACGACGTGATCGAGACCTCGGCATCACTCGAGTCCCAGGCGGAGACATTCGACCTCCTCGAGGCGGTGGGCTTCCCGGTGAACGACCAGAACCAAATCGTGGACGATATCGACGCAGTCATCGAATATCGGGACGAGTTGCTCGATCGGCGGGACGCGCTTGAGTACGACGTCGATGGCGTCGTCGCCAAGGTGAACGCCTTCGCGCCGCGGGCCGAGTTAGGGGCCACTGCCCGGCATCCGCGCTGGGCATTTGCGTATAAGTTCCCGGCTAGATCTGCCGAAACGGTTGTCCGCGATGTGATCGTGCAGGTCGGCAGGACGGGGAAGCTCACCCCCGTCGCGATCCTCGATCCGGTCGACGTCACCGGGGTCGAAATCACCCGAGCGACGCTCCACAACGAAGCGCAGGCAACGAGCCTCGGCGTCGGCCCCGGCGCAAGGGTCGAAATCGAACGGGCTGGCGACGTCATCCCGCAGGTCGTCTCGGTACTCGAATCAGGCGACGATGTCTTCGACATGCCACCGTCCTGTCCGGTCTGTGGTGGCAGCGTGGCCCGTGAGGGACCGAATCACTACTGTACAAACGTCGCCTGCCCTGCCCAGCTCCGGGCGTCCATCCAGCACTTCTGTTCGAAGGGTGCGATGGACGTCGAGGGAGTCGGCGAGGAGGTCGCCGAACAACTCGTCGAGGAAGGGCTCGTGGATTCAGTCGCGGATCTCTACGAATTGGACGTCGACGAGCTTGCTGCCCTCGACGGGTTCGGGCAACGCTCCGCGTCGAACCTCGTCGCAGAACTCGAGGCGAGCAAAGACGTCGACGCGGGAAACTTCATCCACGCCCTGGGCATCCGCCACGTCGGCGCGGAACGGGCGAGACAGCTCGCCGAGGCATTCACGCTCGAGGACCTCCGGAACGCGAGCGCAGACGACCTCGCTACCGTCGAAGACGTCGGTCCCGAAGTCGCAGAGAGCGTCGCCTCCTTCTTCGCAAACGACCGAAATCAAACGGAGATCGATCGACTCCTCGACGCGGGCGTTTTGCCCGAACGAGCCGAGACGGACACTACCCTCGAGGGGCTCACGCTGGTGTTCACGGGATCGATCCCGGGCTATACAAGACGGGAGCTCGTCGACCTCCTCGAACGTCACGGCGCGAGTGTCACCACTGCCGTGAGTAGCGAGACGGACTATCTCGTCGTCGGTCAGGATCCGGGGGACCGAAAACAGGCGGACGCGGCAGAGCACGACGTCGACACGCTCGACGTGGAGGCGTTTAAAGATGAAATTCTCGCCCGGATCGGGGGAGTCTGAACACGGAGTCGCCACTCCCAGGCGTACCGATACGGAAAACCGACGCGGATACGGGACGGGCAGTACAAGGACGAACGGCGCGGTATCGGGAACGCGGGATTCCGTCGATCAGGCAGCCGTGACAGCCGTCTGTCCTTCGGCTTCCAGCAGTTCCTGATACCGATTGCGGATCGTGACTTCGCTCATGTCCGTCACTGCGCTGACGTCCGACTGGGTGACATCCTCGTTGGTCAGCCGGGCGGCCGCGTACACTGCCGCAGCCGCAAGCCCCACCGGGCTCTTGCCCACGTGGACGTGCTCTTGCTTCCCCGTCTCTAGGAGCTCCCGCGCTCGGCGCTCCGTCTCATCCCTGAGGTCGAGATCCGAGGCAAACCGGGCGACGTAGCTCGCCGGGTCCGCGGGAGCGATTTCGAGGCCGAGTTCGCGAACCACGTAGCGGTAGGTCCGTTTGAACTCCATGGCGTCGATCCGGCTCACGTTCACTACCTCGTCGATGCTCCGCGGTCGCCCTGCCTGGCGAGCCGCGGCGTAGACCGCTGCCGAGGCGACGCCTTCGATCGATCGACCCGGCAGGAGGTCCTCTTCGAGAGCCCGCCGATAGATTACCGACGCCGTTTCACGAACCGATTCGCTGAGACCAAGCGCGCTGCCCATTCGCTCGATCTCGCCGAGGGCCTGCTTGAGGTTGCGCTCCTTGTGATCGCGCGTTCGGAAGCGCTCATCCCACGTGCGCAGGCGCTGCATCTTCTGGCGCTGCCGCGAACTGAGCGAGTTTCCGTTGGCGTCCTTGTCCTGCCAGTCGATCACGCTCGAGAGCCCCTCGTCGTGCATCAGCTTCGTCGTCGGGGCGCCGACGCGGCTCTTCTTGTCCTTCTCCGCGGCGTCGAACGCGCGCCACTCCGGGCCGCGGTCGATGGCTCCCTCGTCGACGACGAGCCCGCAGTCCTCACAGACCGTCTCCGCGCGCTCCTCGTCCTGAACGAGGTGGCCGCTACACTCGGGACACGCCGTCTCGGTCGTCTCCGTCTCGGTGGGTTCCTGTCGCTCTCGATACGACCTCGTTGTGGTTGTTCGGGGCTGTTCGCCGTCGACGTTCGATTGTACTCGTGCCATGATGGAACTCCCGCGTTGCCGCGGATGGGTCGGTGGGGACTGTCGGTGGGATGTGCCCCGAAGAAGACCGATCCCCCACTGGATCCTAACGAAAGGTAAGTCCGAAAGGTACTTAAACCTTTTGATGCCAGGACGAGAGACCGGCGCTGGTCCCACGCTCACGCCGGGAGCCGTACTTTGTAGATTTCTGCACACATTGGGCATTCCGCGAAACCCATTGGGCGACCGTCGTGAGGTTCGTACTCGATCAGGACGTCCGCCGTCCGAAGGGGCACGTCGCAGTCTACACACACCGTGACTCGTTTCGTGGGTTCCGCTGCCATCTGCACTGCAGTGGCCCCGCTTTCGTACATAAATCCTCGCAGGGAACAATGGAATATGTGCACAACAGGGTGTAGAGTGCTCATCGAGGGGAGACGCTTTTGGAATCGACGCCCGAACACTGACACATGTTCACGGATCGCACTGAGGCCGGCGAACGGCTGGCAGATGCACTCGTCTCCCGGGGTGTGACCGCCGACCTCGTCCTGGCGATTCCGCGTGGCGGGCTCCCCGTCGCTCGAGCCGTGGCCGATAGACTCGACGCCCCGCTCGACATTGTCGTCGCGAAGAAATTGGGCATGCCCGGGAATCCGGAGTTTGCGATCGGAGCGGTCGCGAGCGATGGAAGCGTCTGGCTCGACGAGGAGACCGTGGAGCGTTATGACGTCAGCGACGACTACCTGACTCGCGAACGAGAGCGGGCGACTGCTGTCGCCACGGACAAACTAGAATCCTACCGGGGGACGAACGAGCGCCCCGACGTCTCAGGGAAGCGCGTGATTGTCGTAGACGATGGCGTTGCCACGGGTGCGACGGCACGGGCGTGCCTGCGCCACGTTCGAAACGCCGGAGCCGCACGCGTAGTGCTCGCCGTTCCTGTCGGTCCGCTGGATGCCCTCGCTGACCTGGAAACCGAGGCCGATGCGGTCATCGCGGTCGAGACTCCGACGCAGTTTGGCGCCGTCGGCGCCTTCTATCGCTCCTTCGCCCAAGTCTCGGATGCCGAGGCAATCGAATACCTGGGCCGCGGTTCGCAGCCCGACTGAGGGAACATTCGGCACAGCTTCAGGGCTGATATCGGGAGAACCCCCGAATCGACCGATCGGATCCCGCCCGAGGGAAAGCACTTAGCCCCGACGCGACACAGGAATCGCCATGGCGCTGATCGGGGTCGACGAAGCTGGGAAAGGGCCGGTACTCGGGTCGATGTTCGCAGCAGCCGTCCGCGTCCCCGACACGACCGACCTCCCCGAGGGCATCCAGGATTCGAAGGAGCTCACACCTCGGCGTCGCGAGAAACTCGCCACGGTCCTCCGCGAGAATGACCACATCGAGGTCCGCGTGGCGGAGATCACTCCAACTCGGATCGACGATCCCGCCACGGACATGAATACCCTGACCGTCGAGGCCCACGCGACCGCGCTGGATCGGATCGCGTGCGATGGAGATCACATTATACTCGATGCCGGTGACGTGTCCGAAGAACGCTTCGCCAGGCGTGTGGCAACGCACTGTAGCGAGAGGTTCGATCTCCAGGCGGAACACGGTGCTGACGGCGAGCATGCAGTCGTGGGAGCGGCGAGCATCATCGCGAAAGTCGAACGCGACGCACACGTTCGCCAGCTTGCCGAGGGGTTCGAGCAGGACGTCGGGAGCGGGTACCCGAGCGATTCGACGACGAGAGCGTTTCTCGCGAACTACGTCGAGACGAACGAGTGCCTCCCCGAGTGCGCGCGGGCCTCGTGGCAAACGAGCCGGGCGGTCCTCGCCGCCAACGAGCAGTCGGGGCTCGGCGACTTCTAATACTACCGGGAACCGCCGACAACCAACGTCCCGAAGAGCGCCGCGGCGTTCTCGGGTGTGCACCCACTCAGATCCGGTAACTCAGCGGTCTGCGACGAGCGCCCGGAGGATGTCTCCGTATGCTGGCCGCGTGATCAACACCCCGATGATCACGCCCAGGATCGTTACGATCGCGAACCCACGCAGGTCACCAAGCGAGAGGATCGCCAGCGGGCTCATCGCGATTATGGTGGTGATCGCGGCAGCGCCGATCACCCAGAACGCCTTCTTGAACCGGTTCTCGAAGACCCGCCCGCCACTTATCCGCCCTTCCGACCGGACCTCGTTCGCGATGATGATCAAGTCGTCCACCCCCGTTCCGATGACGGCAATAAACCCTGCCAGGTGGGAGAGATCGAGCGCCAAGCCCACGAGCGCGGCGAACCCGAGGAGGATCACCACCTCCGACAGCGCGGTGACGACCATCGGCGCGGCGACCAGGAAATCCCGATACCGGATGGAGACCACACCGGCGACCGCTAACACGGCGACGATCCCGGTGAGCAGCGCTTGGAACTTGGTGTCACCGGCACGGCTGGCCGAAATCTGGTAGACGGTTCCATCGGCAATCGCGAGCTCGGTCGGGAGCGCCCCGGCCCGGAGGACGATGGAGAGCTGGCGTGCCTCGGAGAAGTTCCCGGTTTCGAGGATGAATCGCGGGTCCTGCGACCACGTTCCCTGCACCATCGACCCACCGAGGTCACCCGCCATGCCGTAGCTCCCGATCACCGAACCGTCGGAGACGACCAGGAGACACGGCCCCCGATCGCCACCGTACTGGTCAGATCCGGGCCATCCACAGCTACTCCCTGTCCTCGTGGCGATGCCCGAGTCGACCATCAGCTGCTGGAAGTCCGAGGCTTCGGACTCCTTGATCGTTACAGGCACGTGTGGCCCCTGGCCCTGTCCGCCTTGCTCGGCAAGGCTGACCCGCCTGAAGCCATCCTGCGTGAGTGCCGTGGTATTGGTCCATTCGGTCGACCCGTTTCGAACCACGGAGTGATACGCGTAGATGCGAACCTGCCCCTCGGCCTCGATGAGGTTGACGGCCTCGGAGACGTTCTCCGTTCCCGGAATTTCGATCTTCAGATACCACCTGTCATCCGCAGGCGAAAACACCGACTGTACGGTCTGATCACCGAGCCCGGATTTGTCGATCTTGTCCCGGATGACGCGAATCGCGCGGTCTCGCGTCTCGCTGGTCACTCCGTGCTGGATATCGTCATAGATGACGCTCGCTGCGTCGAGGGCCGAGGCGAACGCCTCCTCGGTCACGTTTGCCCGAACCTCGATCGCCGGAGGTGCTGAACTCTGGACCCGGGGACGATAGACCACGTCGACTGCCTCGACGTCGGTGAGACCCGCGGCGACCGCGTCCTCGACGGCAGTCTGGTTACGATCGCCGACATCGACGTCTGTCGCTGTCAGGCCAACGAGCGGCGCACTGACGGAGGTCCCCCCCGAGAGATCGAGTCCATATTGGAGATTGATCGCGCTATCCGGTGAACTCCCGAGACCGATTCCCGGAACGAACAGGGCGATAGCGCTCGTTAGCAGCAGGATGACGAGGACGATGATGCGCCAGTTCTCGCGGATCATACTGTCACCCCCCGATACCAGCGGAGGAGACTGAGATTGAGCATGTACGTATTCATCAGGTCAGTCGCGAGACCGAACGCGAGGACGACACCGATCGCCCACAGGAGATCGACCCCGAAGAGTCCCGCCACGATCGCCATGACGATGACTGCGGAGAGGGAGGTGAGCGTCATCGTGACACCCGTCCGCATCGCGTCGTACGCGGTCTCGTAGAACCCACCCCGCCGTCTGAGTATGTAGTTGTTGAGCAGGATATCCGAGTCGACGCTGTACCCGATCAGCATAAGGAGGGCAGCGACGGTTCCCAGCGAGAGCTTGATCCCGAGAAGATTCATCATCGCGACAGGGATCACCATGTCCGAGAACGCGGAGATCACGACAGCGATCGACGGAACGAAGGTCCGAAACAGCAGGAAGACGACGATACTCATCGCAATGAAGGCGACCCCAATGCCCAGAATGGCGAGTCGTTGTGTGCTCTCACCGAAGCTCGCGGAGGTAGTCCGCTGGGCCTCCACGGTGAATCCCGCATCTCGCGCAACGTCGGCGAGTTCTGTGACCTGGGCAGATGTCGCCTCCGTATCGAAGGTCACGACGTAGCTATTAGCTTCGGCGGGGATGCTCCGGATCGACGCGATGGGGACATCGAATGCAGCACGTATCGCAGACTCGCCCCCCGTCGCGACGAGGTCCAATTCAGTCCCGCCAGAGAACTCGATGCTGGGATCGACGGGCGCCCCCGTCGTTGCCCACTGTCCCCCAATGATGAGAATGGCAACCGCGAGGACCGCGAGCGGTATCGCCGCCAATTGGCGGTTCGTGTACCGCGTGTAATCGACACGCTCCTCCGGGTCGAACGCGACCATGGGATCGGTCTGGGTCCGCCTTGAATAAGCCTTCCCGTTTGGCGATTGTGACAGCGACAGGCCGCCGTCGGGCTGTTTGAGGGACCAGGGAATCCCCACGAGCGAAGATCGTTTCCCGCCAGACCCCGTAGGATTCATATGGCCGACGCTACCCGCGTAGTGCTCTCCCATCCCGCTGACCTCTCGAACTGGGGCCGGCGACAACTCGAAACGCCCTGGCTTCGAGGGTATCTCCGACGGACACTCGAAACACCCGAGGAAGGATCCCTCGTCGAGGAGTTCGTCGACGTCGGCTGTTGTGGCGACACCCTCGACGTGACGCTTCGCGTCGAGCGACTCGAGGGCGGAAGTCGCGTCGGTGAGGATACGGAGATCGTCTACGAGGAACGTGGCGCCGAAGGCGTCCACGGGGGATGGCGGGTCCAGAGCGCTGGGGGACCGACACGGTGATAGATCGGCCGACGGACGTTGGATCGTCGAAGGTCCCGCCGGGGGAGACAAGTTCTTTCGGTCGCTCGACATAGGACGACTCGATGAGCGACGACGCACCAGTTACGGCTGAGGCACCCGACAGTCCGTTCCACACGACCGGCACCGACCACATTACCATCTGGGGGAGCAACGAGGCGGACACGATCGCGTTCTACCGCGACCTCCTGGGAATGCCGCTGGTCCTCCGCCAGCCGAACCTCGACGACCCATCCCAGACCCATCTCTTCTTCGACACCGGTGACGGCCGCATTGTGACGTTCTTCGTCAGCGACGACAGACCGTCGAATCCCCGGCCCCAGCGCGGGGGCGTCGGGGCGGTCCACCACCTCTGTTTTCGCGTTAATCCCGAGAAATTCGAAGAGGTCATGGCCGGTCTCGATGACGCGGGGAAGCAATACAACGTGTTCGATCGGGGGATCTTCCACTCGCTGTACACGCAGGACAACAACGGTCTCGTGATCGAGCTTTCGACCGACAAATACGACATTCCGGACGATCGCCGTGGCGAGGTCCTTGCGACGACACAGCGCATCCGAGAGGAGGAAGGCGCGGAGTACGCCGGGGACGAACACCTGGCAGCTGCACTCGACGAGCTGGGAATCGAGGCCGAGGCGTACGATCTCCCGGACGCCGATAGCGGGACTGCAGGACTCTAGACACTCACCGTTGACCGTACCCTCATCTCACTCCCGACGGTAGCGGATGTCGAGCACGCCGGCGTCGGCTCGTACTTCTACGCTCGAGGCGCCCAGCCGTGCGGCACGCCGTCGTGTCGCGTCGTCCTCAACCACGTCGGTGATCGCATCATCTGTCCGATCTGGCGGGACCGAGAGCACGTGGAGCTCACCATCGTCCAGGCGGGCACGGGCAAGTGGCTCCTCCGGGCTCATCTCGGCAGCGAGCGTACGAGCCCGTTCCCCTGGGGAGTCGTCCACGATTTCGATCGAAATAGTCCGGTGTGCCGTAACATCGATCGTCCACGTGACCCCCATAGGCGGTTCGGGCGTAAGGGTTGCCTCGACGACGTCGCCAGGGTCGAATCCAGGATTCGAGGTGACCGCGTGGACCTGGCCGTCGTGCACATCTTCGAGCACTGCGCTCTCCTCGTCGACGTGTGTCACGATATACGTCCCGTCCTTCGGATCGCTCATCCCCTGGAATGTCTCCCTCCTCGGGTTTCCGGATTACGCTTCGACCGCCAAGTACTGGAGCCATCACTCGTGATCCCGCCGCGTAGAGCGCGTAGCGAGGACGAGGAGAATCGCACCGAGGATCGGGGGTACGAGGCCCCACAGGCGCGGGAGACTATCGATTACATCCACGATACCCCCCAATGGACCCCCGATTGCATGGTCCTGGGGGTCGGTGATTAGCAACGCG
>CAZEDI010000031.1:0-1683 GCA_964510865.1 uncultured Halobacteriales archaeon | reverse complement strand
AGGTACACTGACAGCAAGAAGAGGTAGCCCGTGGCAGCGAGGATTCGCTCTGCACCAGGGGACGCGACGTCGAGTCGGCGACGCCGCGCTGCGACGAGGACCGGAACGACCAAGGGAATCACTACGAGGAGACCGAGGACCGGAAGGAGCGCCTGTTCGCCGATGAGACCGGTGGGATTGGCGATCCAGGTGACCGTGCCGAGGACCACAAGGAGGAGGACGAAGAGACCGATGAGTGCCGAAACGATCACGTACGACCGAAAGAGCCGGGAGGAACTTTCGCCGAAGGCGTAGCGGTAGGCGCCTGGGATCCCCCGGTAGTCCTCGGCCATTGCCCTGCCCTCCGGCCAGTGGCCCATTACCGTTTTCGGGATGTGTTCCCGAACGGTTTTGCCCTGGCCGGGCAGAGTCGGGATATGCGCGTCGACCTCGGCAACGCTCTCTCGTCGGTGGCGAGCCCAGGTGTCTCCCGCGAGTCACTGGTTCGTCTCGACGAGCACGTGGCTGCCGCTCACGAACGTATCGACGCCGGCCGCCGGGATGGGGAGTTCGGGTACGTCGCGTTGAACCTTCCCGACCGGACGGACCGGGAGGCGATCGCCCGTGCGGTCGACCGTCTTCCCGACGCCGAAACGGTTCTCACCGTCGGCATCGGCGGGAGTGCGCTGGGGGCGACAACACTCTCGACAGCACTCGACGTGGACATCGACCATCGGACACTCGACAACGTCGACCCCGAATGGGTGACATCGGAGCTAGACGCCGTCAATTTCGACGAAACGGTGATGCACGTCGTGTCCCGCTCGGGGACGACCGCCGAGACACTCGCGATATTCCTCGTCGTGCGCGCCGCCTTCGAGGAGGCCGGCGTGGATTGGACCGAGCGAACGCTCGTCACCACGGGGACGACGGGCCCGCTCCGTCGCCTCGTCGAGCGCCACGAGTTGCCCGAGCTCCCAGTGCCCGACGGCGTCCCGGGGCGATTTTCTGCACTCTCTCCAGTCGGTCTCGTTCCCATCGCTCTCGGTGGCGCTGATCTGGACGCAGTCCTCGACGCTGCGGAGGAACAAGCAGCGGGACTGACGGGATCCCTCTTCGAGTGTCCTGCGTACGCATATGGTGCGACGACAGTCGCACTCGACCGGCGGGGTGCGTCGATCAATGCCATGATGCCCTACGCAGAGTCCCTGGAACCCTTCGCCGAGTGGTTCGCGCAGCTCTGGGCGGAGAGTCTCGGGAAGGACGGCCTCGGACAGGCACCCGCCCGGGCGCTCGGCGTGACCGACCAGCACTCCCAGCTCCAGCGCTACAGAGCAGGTCCCTCGGACACACTGGTCACCTTCGTCACGCCGCGGGACAGAGACGACCAAGCGATCCCGGAGCCGAATGACCAGGACCTGTCGTACCTCTCGGGATCGACGCTCGGTGAGCTCACCGATGCGGAGCTCGAGGCCACGGCGGCCAGTCTCGCAGCGGCCGGACGACCGAGCATCCGCATCGACGTCGACCGCATCGACGAGCGAGGGGTCGGGGAACTGCTCTTCGGACTTGAAGCTGCGTGCATCCTTGCCGGGGAGTTACTGCGCGTGAACCCCTTCGATCAGCCTGCAGTCGAGTGGGGCAAGGAGGCCTCTCGCGATCTCCTCCAGGGAACCGAGACGGACGCCACGCGGGCGGTCGAAG
>CAZEDI010000030.1:0-25277 GCA_964510865.1 uncultured Halobacteriales archaeon | reverse complement strand
TGAAGACGTCCTCGTCCTCCCAGACGTACTGCCAGTAGTCCTCGATCTCGCCGTGATTGTAGTACCCTTCGGGAGGCATCCTCGATGACGGTCTCCAGTAGGCGAGCCAGTAAAAACGTTCGCGCCGTGCGGGCTGTGTTACTCGGAGCGAAGCGCCGACGCGATCGCGTCGAGTTCTGCCTTCCGGAAGGGCCGGTCAGCGTGGTCGGGATCGTCGTCCTCTAGCACACCGATGGCCGACAGGATCCCGGCGCGCATCTGTGGTTTCGAGGGAAGAGTAGACGTGCCGATGTCGTACCCAACGGCGTCGCATACTGCTGCGAGGGACTCCTTCGTGAACGCGGTTGATTCGACCCGTTCGAATCGTCCGACCGCGTCTCTGATCTCGTTTCGGAGCTCGTCGACAGTCGTGGTCATGACTGTCTCCAGGGGGAGGCGCACCGTGTAGGTATCGAAGGTGCCTCGGACATACGCGATCCAGCGCAGATATGTGTGCGGCTCGATCGAGTCCAACGTGTACACGCCCTGGAGAATGGAGGGACACCGTGCGATGGGTTCGAGCGGAATTGAACCGCCGCCTCGGCCTTGTAAGGGCCGCGTCATGACCATTAGACCACGAACCCGCACTCGTCCAAAACGCTCCGCGCGGAATAACGTTTACCGTCTCCGCCCGAAAACGCCCTGCCGTGGACCGCTCTCTCGCTCGTTCGATCGCCGTGTTCCTCCTTCTCGTTCTCGCTGTCGCTGCGGGGGGGCTACTCGTCGACGAAGTTCGTCACCTGGACGTCCCCGAACGGGCGACGGTGACGTTCTCGAACGAATCCGGTGAGCTCGGGAGTCTCGACGTTCGGGTGGCGGCGTCCTTCCGGGAACGCTATGTCGGACTCAGCTGGACCGACTCACTCGCCGATGACGAGGGGATGCTCTTCGTCCACGATACCCCGGGGACCCACACCTACGTCATGCGCGGAATGGACTTCCCGATCGACATCGTGTTCGTTGCACCAAATCACACCATCACCCGGATCCACCACGCCTCTATCGACGGTGACGACTCCGAGGAATACCGGGGGTATGCAAAATGGGTCGTCGAAGTACCTCACGAGTGGACCAGCCGGCACGACGTCGACGTCGGGGACCGCCTCCGGATCGAGTGGCCGACCGACTGAGGGACGAAATCCCTACGGATGTCGGGAGGATACAGGAGCCATGGGCATCGAGGATCTCGGCGATCGGGAGGGCTGGCGCGTGGATGGCATCGCCGCCCGCGTCCACTACCGGGGAGAGAGTGATCGGTTCAGCGTCGAGTACTACGCCCCTTCGGAGTGTGTACTCTACTGGCGTGTGAATGAAAATGGCGAGACTGCGGTCCCGGTATCCCGGGGAGCCGTCCCCGAACCACTCCGGACGAGGATTCGCACAGACCTCGAGGCAGCTGATCTCGACCCGGCGATCGAAGACCGTCGTGTGTAGTCCGTCTTCCTGCGTATAGTCGGCCACACTCCCGCTCGACAAACACGGAGTTCTCTGTGCGAAAAAAACGATGGAATCCGTCGAATGTGTCGGGTGGGTGGAATTGACTAGCTAGCGGCGGTGTCTGTGAATATCACCGGAAGGAGAGGTCGGAACGCTGCTCCGGTCGTGCCCGTGTAGAACTGATTCGTCCGCTCACCGAATAGATTGCTGGGGTGCCAATTCTTTTCAGCGAGCCTCGCTTCCGAAGGCGTAATGGGGGCTATCCACGACGAGGACGACCCGTTCGAGGAGCAACGCGAACGGGCACAGCGTCCGATGTATCGACTGTTCCTGCGGTATGGCCGCCCGAATTGGTTCCCCTTTGCGATGGGATTTTTCGGCAGCCTCTTCGCCCGGATCCTCGATCTCCTTCCCCCGCTCCTGCTGGGGACGGCGATCGACTCGATCTTTAGCGAGGGTGAGCGCTTCCGGTTACCACTCGTCCCGGATGGGTGGTTACCCACCGACCCGGACGTCCAGTTGACCCTGACACTGGTTTTGATCGGAATATCGTTCTTCGGCGGGGCGGGCTTTCACTGGATCAGGAACTGGGGGTGGAACTCCTTCTCCCAGAACATCCAGCACTCGATCCGGACCGATACCTACGAGCAGATGCAGCGCCTCAACATGGAGTTCTTCTCCGATAAGCAGACGGGCGAACTCATGTCGATCCTCTCGAACGACGTGAATCGGCTCGAACGGTTCCTCAACAACGGGATGAACTCCTTGTTCCGGCTGTCGCTCATGGTGATCGGGATCGCGGGCATTCTCTTCTGGATGAACTGGGAACTCGCACTCGTCGCGCTCCTCCCTGTTCCGATCATCGCGGGGTTCACCTACTGGTTCGTCGTGCGAATCCAGCCACGGTACGCGGAGGTACGTTCGAGCGTTGGCGAGATGAACAGTCGGCTGGAGAACAACCTCGGGGGCATCCAGGTCATCAAGACCTTCAACACGGAGGATTTCGAGGACGACCGTGTCGACGACGTCTCGCGCGCGTACTACGACGCGAACTGGGGGGCGATCACGCTCCGTATCAAGTTCTTCCCCGCGCTCAGAATCATCGCAGGCCTCGGATTCCTCACCACGTTCCTCGTGGGTGGCGTCTGGATCCTCCATGGCGCACCCGGGCCGTTCACGGGCGAACTCACTGTGGGATACTTCACGTCGTTTATCCTGTATACCCAGCAGTTCATCTGGCCGATGGCGCAGTTCGGTGGGATCATCGACATGTACCAGCGCGCCTACGCTTCCGCAGCCCGCATCTTCGGACTCATGGACGAGCCCACCAAACTCGAGGAGGACCCGGGCGCCGAGGAACTCGTCGTCGATGAGGGACAGGTCGTCTACGACGACGTCACCTTCGGCTACGACGATGACCCGATCGTCGAGGATATCTCCGTCGAGGTCGATGGCGGCGAAACGCTGGCTCTCGTTGGGCCGACGGGTGCCGGCAAGTCGACGGTGTTGAAACTCCTCGTGCGGATGTACGACGTCGACGAGGGGGCGATCAGTATCGACGGACAGAACCTCCGTGACGTGACGCTCCCGAGCATCCGGCAAGCCTTCGGCTACGTCTCCCAGGAGACGTTCCTGTTCTACGGGACAGTCGAGGACAACATCACCTACGGTTCGTTCGACGCGGACAGGGAGGAAGTGATCGAGGCCGCCAAAATGGCCGAAGCCCACGACTTCATCACGAATCTCCCTGATGGCTACAACACGATGGTCGGCGAACGTGGGGTGAAGCTCTCGGGTGGCCAACGCCAGCGGGTCGCGATAGCCCGCGCGATCCTGAAAGATCCGGACATCCTGATCCTCGACGAGGCGACGTCCGATGTGGACACCGAGACGGAGATGCTGATCCAGCGCTCGCTCGATAAGCTCACTGCGGACCGGACCACGTTTGCCATCGCGCACCGGCTGTCGACGATCAAGGATGCAGATCAGATCGTCGTCCTCGACAACGGTCGGATCGCCGAGCAGGGGACCCACGAGGAACTCCTCGAAGAGGACGGTCTTTACGCCCATCTCTGGGGGGTGCAAGCCGGCGAAATCGACGAGCTGCCGGAGGAATTCGTCGAGCGCGCCAGGCGTCGACAGGCCGAAATCGACGAGCAGGCGCTGGAGGCTGCCGAAGAGGATGCGATCGAAGCAGAGACCGACGACTGAGGCCGCGTGCCGGTGAGGGTTTATAATGGAGGGAGGGTAGGTTTCGGTCATGGTGGAAACCGGGGACATTCGACGTGGGACACGCGCGATCGTCGAACGCCCCGCAACGGTTCTCATGGCACTGATCGGGCTCATTCTCGCGTACGATCTCGTTACTGGCCTGCGTGAGGGGACCATCGCGTCGGCATCTGTCGCGACGTTTCTCTGGGATGGCCTCGTACTCGGTATGGTCGTCGGCATCGCCGGGATCGGCCTCTCGATGACGTACGGCATTCTCAACTTCGCGAACTTCTCACACGGGGACCTCGTGACGACCGGCGCGTTCACGGGATGGATTGCAGCGTTCTTCGTCGCCGGTGCGACCGAGTTCTCGTTCGGGAATCTCTTCATGTTGGGTGGACCTGCCGGCATCGATGTTCGAATTCTCGGGATCAGCATCTTCGCGACACCCGGCGCGGTACTCGTCGGGTTGATCGCCTCCGCCGTCATGACGATAGGAATCACGCTCGTGATCGATCGCTACGTCTACAAGCCGATGCGCGACGCGTCGGGGATTTCGTTACTGATCGCCAGTGTCGGCGTCGCCCTCGTCCTCCGGTACCTCATCGTGGTTATCTGGGGTGGCAGTACCGTCGGCCTCACCGCTAACGTCCCCTCGTTCACCGTTCCTGTCGGCGATGGTGCGATCAACGTCGACGCGCACGAAATCACCCTCGTCGTCGTCTCGTTCGCCCTCATGGTCGGCGTCCACATGATACTCCAGCGCACGAAACTCGGCACCGCGATGCGCGCGATGGCCGACAACGAGGATCTCGCTCGCGTGACTGGGATTCCCACCGAGCGCGTCGTGAGAACGACGTGGATCCTGGGCGGCGGAATGGCAGGGATGGCCGGCTACCTCGTCGCACTCGAGCGCGGCACCCTCGCGTTCGACCTCGGATGGGTCCTCCTTCTGTTGATCTTCGCCGCCGTCATTCTCGGTGGTATCGGCTCCGTATATGGCGCGATGCTCGGTGGGATCCTCATCGGCATCACCAGCCGACTATCGCTTATCTGGATTCCGTCCGACTTCCTCAACGCTGCTGCCTTCACGATCATGATCCTGGTCCTCCTCTACCGACCGAAGGGCATCTTCAGTGGGGTGACCACCGCATGAAGGACGAGCCCCTGGATCGCCTCCGGGCTACGCTTGGCCTACTCTATGACCGCTCGACGGATATCTATGCACGAGCCCGGGCGCGCCTCGCCGAACTCCTGCTGGCCATCCACCGGAAGTTTCCCGAGGGTGATGGCGGGCTCCTCCTAGAACTCACGGTCGGAATCTACCTGGCATACGTCATCGTGTCACTGGTCCTGGGGCTCAACGTGAACGGGACCGTCAATACCCTCCAGCGGATCACCTTCCTCTCCGCGGTCTATGCGCTAGTCGTGCTCGCCCTCAATCTCCACTGGGGGTACGCGGGCCTCTTCAACATCGGCGTCGCGGGCTTCATGGCCGTCGGCGTCTACACGATGGGGATGATGACCGGATCGCCGACGGGATCGCCGCCTGGCCTGGGACTCCCGCTTCCGATCGGTATCCTCGGTGGTGTCCTGGCTGCCTCGCTCGTCGGAGCCATCACCGCCCTTCCTGCTATCAGGCTCCGTGCTGACTACCTCGCGATCGTCACGCTAGCCCTCTCGGAGATACTCAGGCTCTCCTTTCTCTCCTCGACGCTTCAGGAATTCACACTCGGCGGGTGGGAATTCGACGTCCCGTACCTATCCTCGTGGATCGGCGACCTCGCGGTCCCCGGCCTGGCCCTCGGGACGGGTGCTGGTCGCGGCATGAGCCTGCCGAGAAATCCTGTTCGCGCCATTTACTATCACTCCCCAGGTGAGCCAACCCCCGTCGGAGATGTCGCCTTCGAGGTCCTGTCGGTGCTCCAACCGACGGTGATCATCAATTGGACGTACGCGGTGTTTCTCGTGCTCGTAGTCGCCGGGTTCTACTGGCTCCTCTCACGAATCGGCAACTCCCCGTTCGGTCGTGTGCTCAAGGCCATCCGGGAAGACGAACTCGTCGCGAAATCGCTGGGGAAGGACACGAATCGCTTCAAAATCAAGACGTTAGCGCTCGGGTGTGGGGTGATGGGTCTCGCGGGCATTCTCTGGCAGGGGAGCCAAGGATACGTCGATCCGAGTCGGTTCGTCCCGCTCGTCACGTTTTACGTCTTCATCGCCCTCATCATCGGCGGCCCGGGATCGAATACGGGGAGTATCGTCGGCGGTGCCGTCTTCGCGAGCCTGCTCTTCGAAGGACCGAACTTCGTGCGACGGATCGTCCGCGAGGCAGTTGCGCTCGGCGACAGTCCGAATACGTTCGTTGGAGCCATTGCCCCGTTCGCGTCTCTCGATATTGCCCCGTTCTTCGCGTTTTTGCTCGCAAATCTCGCGAACCTCCGTCCGGTCCTCCTGGGGATCGTCCTGATCTACCTGGTACAACGCCGCCCGGAGGGTCTGCTCGGCCACCGCAAGGAAACCGCTGCAGCCGTCGACCTCACCGAACGAACTCCTGGAGGTGGTGCCGATGAGTGACGTCACGGATACATCGAACGGCCAGGAGCGAATCACATCGGTGTCCCGCGAGGATGGGGATGCGCCGCCCCTCAGGATCGAGAACCTGGAGAAACACTTCGGTGGGATTACCGCGGTCGATGGGGCGAGTTTCATCGTCGAAGGAGGGACGATCACCGGCCTCATTGGCCCGAACGGGGCCGGCAAGTCGACGACCTTCGATTGCATCACGGGCGTTACCATCCCCGATGGAGGCCGGGTCTTTTTCCGGGGGAGGGATGTGACTGGCCGACCACCGTACGAACTTGCCACCCTGGGCCTCGTGCGCACCTTCCAGATCGCTCGCCAACTCGACCAGATGACGGTTATCGAGAACGTCATGCTCGCACCACAGTACCAGCGTGGCGAGCGCCTCTGGCGGTCGGTGCTCCCCGGGGTCCGGAGAGGGGTGATCGAACAGGAATCAGCCCTTCGCGAACGGGCGTGGGAGACGCTGGAGTTCTTCGAACTCGATCACCTGGCAGGAGAATATGCAGGCACGCTCTCCGGTGGACAGCGAAAACTACTCGAACTCGCCCGGGTGTTCATGACCGACCCTGCAGTCGTCTTGCTCGACGAACCCCTCGCCGGCGTCAATCCCACGCTCTCGAATCGGTTGCTGGATCGGATCCACGATCTCGCCGATCGCGGCCTCACCTTCCTGCTGGTCGAACACGATATGGACATCATCATGCAACACTGTGAGCACGTTGTCGTCATGCACCAGGGGCGGGTTCTCGCGGAAGGGACGCCTGCGGAGATCCAGGCGAACGAGCAAGTCATCGATGCCTACCTCGGAGGAACGGTATGACGTTACTCGCAGTCGAGGACCTCGACGCGGGCTATGGGGACTTCCAGGTGCTGACGGATGTCGATCTCGATGTCCGGGAGGAGGAATACGTGGCGATCGTCGGACCGAACGGTGCCGGCAAATCGACGGTCATGAAAGCCGTCTTCGGCCTCGCCGACCACATGGGCGGCCGAATTTCCTTCGACGGCGAGGACATCACCGGGCTCCCGCCAGAACAGATCATCCGGAAAGGGTTGAACTACGTTCCGCAGAACGAGAACGTCTTCGCGGGACTCAGTGTTCGGGAGAACCTGGAGATGGGCGCGTACATTCTGGACGAGGTGCCGGAGGATCGGCTCCAGTCGGTGTTCGAACGGTTTCCGATCCTCCGGGAACGCCAATCACAGCGGGCAGGATCGCTGTCGGGTGGCCAACAACAGATGGTTGCCATGGGTCGGGCCTTGATGCTCGATCCCGATCTCCTCCTCCTCGATGAGCCGAGTGCGGGTCTCGCACCCGATCTCGTTGAAGAGACGCTCGATCGCGTCGACGTTATTAACGACGCTGGCACTGCGATACTCATGGTCGAACAGAACGCCACCGAGGCCCTCACCCGGTGTGACCGTGGCTACGTGTTAGTGCAAGGCGAGAACCGGTATACCGACGATGGTACTGCCCTGCTCGAGAACGAAGACGTCAGGCGGGAGTTCCTCGGCGGTTAGGCGCCGAAGTCGAGTTCGTCAATCGTCTCGATGTCACCATCCTCGGTGAACCCGTAGTACTCATAGCGTGCAGCTTCCATGTCACCGTTGTCGTCGAACGCGATTGAACTCGATGCCCCGGCATAGTCGACATCCTCGCCCTGTGCGGCCATTTCGAGACCTTCAACGAGGTTCTCCGGCGTCACCTCCTCGCCACCATTCTGGGCGACATTGCGCATCTCGTCGCGGACAGCAGTGCCAGAGTTCTCCCCAGCCGCGGCATTCGCGAGCATGAGGACCGCTGCCGCGTCGTATGCATAGCCGATGAAACTGATAGTCGGCTCGGCGTCGTAGGCTTCCTGGAACTCCGACGAGAAGAACTCGTATCCCGGTCCCGAGGGAAGCGGCGCGGTTCCGACCACGTTCGTCATATCCTCACCCACGTCACCCGGCAACGTGTTATCCTGCAGGCCGTCGGTCACGAGGACCGGCATGTCCGCACGGTCGAACTCCGAATAGAAGTCCCGGAAGATCTGGACACCACTTTCGGGATACGCGACGACGACCATCGTATCGGGATCGTCCTCCAGGGCAGTGCTGAGTTGCGAGGTATACGATTGCTGCCCTGGCTCGAACGAGACTCTGTTTAGGACCTCCCCACCTTGCTCTCCTTCGAACGCGTTCGTGAATCCCTGATCGACCCCCTGGCCGTAGGCCTGATTGAGGAAGAACGTCGATGCGGTCGAGGCATCGTGACGATTCGCGGCGATGTCAGCCAGTGCCGCACCCTGCAATGCGTCGGTTGGTGGCGTCCGGTAGACGAAATCGTTGTCGTCGAGATCGCTGATGTCGGGTGATGTACTTGCCGGCGAGCACATGACCGTGCTGTTCGGGATACCGACGTTTTCCGCGACCTGGATTGTCACTGGCGAGGCAAGCGCCCCACAGATCATTGGATAGCCCGCGTTGACGAGCGCGTTCGCGCCACTGATCCCCTGAGACGCCTCCGTGCCTGTGTCCTCGAACTGCACGTCGACTTCGAGGGGCGTGTCCGCATCGGACACCTGGGTGGTGGCCAGCTCCGCACCCTGACGGATTGGCGGACCAAGGTCAACGAGGTCACCAGTCACACCCATCAGCATGCCGATCTGGATCGTCCGCTCTTCGACACTATCGCCGAGACACCCGGCGACCGCAACCGCTCCTGCGGTGCCGACTCCTTTCAACACGTCTCGCCTGTGTAGTTTCTGGGACATGTCATCCACCCATTCGATTCCCCGTTATAAATAATTGATCCGATATCCCCTCGACTTTCAACAAATCCAGCTGTCGTGGCGCCCATCAGGTTTCAAGACCCACTAGCCACGAGGTAGCGCATGCATCTCGCCGACACGACCTGGCCTGACGCGGGGGATCTCGACACCGACCTGGCACTCCTCCCCGTCGGGAGCACCGAACAGCACGGGCCGCATGCACCACTTTCGACGGACACGCTCTCCGCAGAGGCGTTTGCGGAGGCCGCTGCCGAGGCCTACGATGAGGACATCGCGATCGCGCCGGCCCTCCCGTACGGGATTTCGGAGGAACACCGGCACTTCGCGGGCACGCTCTGGCTCTCGCCGGATACGTTCCGCGACGTGGTCCGAGAGGTGATCGAGAGTCTTGCCCACCACGGATGGAATCGGGTCATCCTCGTGAACGGTCACGGGGGCAACACTGACGCGCTCAGGGAGATCGCTGCAGACGTGACGAGATCCGGCGACGCGGTCGTTGTCTCGTTCACCTGGTTCGACGTAATCGACGCCGCGGATATCGACGGCGTGGACACGAGCGCCCTCGGCCATGCCGGCCCTATCGAGACGTCCATGCTGAGACACCACAGACCCGATCTCGTCCGCGACGAACGGCTCGACGAAGCCACGGCAGGAGCGAGCGATGGCTGGGGGACCTGGGTCTCACGGACGAATCTGGCCTACGATACCGTCGAATTCACGGAGAATGGTGTTGTGGGCGATCCGACGGACGCCACTGCTGAGGCAGGTGCGACACTCACGGAATGGGTCGCCGACGCGCTCGTGGACCTTATCGACGCGGTGGAAGACCGGTGATCATTCAGCCTCTGCTTCGACCTCGTCCGCGTCTCCGCCACTCTCCCGGGCGTCCTGGAGGTCACCCCTGAGTTCTGGGAGAGTGGCTGCGAGGTCGGATACCTCCTCGCGCGCCGTCGCGATCGTCTCGAAGAGTGCCGTGAGTTCGTCGATCTGTGCTCGCAGGTCGTCGCCATCCTGGAATGCCTCCGCCCGTTCGCCCATGGTGTACCACTTCTTCGCGTCGCGGAGATGATCCGCTGCGTCGCCAGTATCGAGCGACGACCGGAGCGTATTGAGCACGCCTAATGCGTTGTCTCCCTCTACCTCCCAGATGGCATCCGGATCTGGCAGCGCCGAACGGGCCTCCTCGAGTGCCGCTTCCACGTCGGTCCGCATTTCGTCCGCGGCCTCGTCGAAGAGCTCGTCGTCGTCGAGGGTCGTCTGACTCATATCCCGTCCTTCGTCGGTATAGGACGTAAAGCCATGCCCGAACCTGAAAGTAAAGTTTGTCGAGACGACGAGCCTCGGTGTTACGGTGAGGTCTCGATATCGTCGATTCGCATGCGCGGGTAGCCGTCCTCCATCGCCATGCTCGTCGTCACGGTCACGTCGTCGTACTCGACCACGATTTCGACATCGAGGTACTTCCCCGTGAGCTCGGCATAGCCGTGATCCACATCGGCCGCGAGTCGATCGGCTCGGATATCGACGGAGACGGAGTCACAGTACGGTTGGTTCTCGATCGCCTCCTCGATTGCCGGTTCGAGACTCGCTGCACTCCTCGGGCTCACAGGCGTTCCCGCGAACTGATGGTAGAGCGCACCGAACTTGATCCCCGCCTCGAAGCAGGCCCGCTGGGCGTCCGTCGGGTCCATGAGACAGCCCTCACGGCCGCATGGCTAAGGTGCTTCGTCTCCGTGGGGAGCGGTGGAAGGAACGAGCTGTCGAGACGGTCGAACGCGGAATCATTTCGCGTGCGGAAATCCGCATCTCATGCTGAGAATCGCATCTTACTTATTCGCGCTTTGCACATACCCGCCTGAATGGACGAACCGGTTCTCCTCACCGGCGCCGGGGGGCAGGTGGGACGTGCTATCCTCGATGGACTGCGGGAGGACTACGACTGGCGGTTGCTCTTTCACAGTCAACCCGAGGAGGAACCTGATCACCCGCACCTCGTCGGCGACGTGCAGGACACCGACCTGATGGAAGACGCGGTGGAGGACGTGGGAGCTGTAATCCACCTCGCAGGTGACCCCCGTCCCAGTGCGCCGTGGGAGAGTGTGCTGGAGAACAACATCGATGGCACCCGGACGATCCTGGAGGCTTGCGTGGACGCCGACGTGGACCGGTTCGTCTTCGCGTCGTCGAATCACGCTGTCGGTCACTACGAGACGCCTCGCCAGCCGACCGTGTATCGAGTGGGAGGTGAACTCGCACTTGATGGGACCGAACTCCCGCGTCCGGGGAACGTCTATGGCGTGAGCAAAGCCACCGGGGAGATCCTCTGTCGCTACTACTACGACGAATATGATCTCCGGTGTGTCTGCGTCCGGATCGGGAACCTCACGTGGGACCATCCCCCGAAGGATTACGAGCGTGGCCAAGCGATGTGGCTGTCCCCCCGGGACTGTGCCCACCTCCACGACCGCTGTCTGCAGGCCGACTACGAGTACGAAATCGTCTACGGCATCTCCGACAACGACCGCAAGTTCTACACGCTCGAACGTGCTCGCGAGGTTCTGGGATACGATCCACAGGACAACTCGGCGGAATACGAGTAAATCACTCGAATAACCCGTCGACGTCCGCTTCTCGATCCCGTCGCCGGGCAACGTGCTCCGATAGTCGCTGATACACGAGTGCGTGGTTCTCGCTTGTGGCAAAGTCGAAGACAAGCGCGACGAACTCGTCGCTCCCCCCCGAGTCGATTGCCTCTCGGGCGTAGTCGATTGCCGTGTCGATCACGGCCTCGTCGACGTCAGCCCGCTCCTCCGCGAGTACTTCGGCGACGATAGCAGCCCCCTCGAAATCGAGGTCCTCCGGGGTAATCGGCCGACCGGAGTATTCGATCTTGGGGGGGTCTACTCGCTCGACGTGTTCTGGATCGGCTGCGAGTGCGGCGAGGTAGGTTCGGATGGGCTCGAGATCGATCGCCCGGTACGTGGCGGGGAGATCGTCGAGGTAGGCAAGGGAGCTCTCGGCGAGCCCGAGAAGGCCGTCCCAGTTGCCGTTGTGGGCATGATAGATCGCAGCGGTGAACTGGATGAGCCCGTGGAGAAATCGCTCGTCGGGCGTCCCCGACTCGAGATCGAGCCAGTGATCCTCCCAGGCGTCGTGGGCGGGATGGTAGCCACCCGCGTTGTAGATTGCCACGCCAGCCCGGAGGTGTGCGTCCATTGGCCTGTTCGACGGGCGCCGTGGACGTGAACGCTTCGCCCGGTCAAACTCCACAAGTGTCTCTGGATTTCTGTCACGGGACAGTATCCATATGTTTACTCAATCCTACATGTGTTTGGCGGGCTGTCAACGGTACCGAGCCATCGGCACGAAGGGTTGACAATGGTGGTGTCTGCGTGTATCGCGATACCAGTAAGCAGACCATACTGACGGAGGAAGAGTTTTCCCCCAGCGTGAGAAACACCGGGTCATGTCGACGAGCACGGTCCTCGTCATCGAGGACCAGGAGCGCCTTGCGGACCTCTACGAAACCTGGCTGTCCGACGAGTACGAGGTCCGGACGGCGTACTCTGTCGTGGAGGCGCACGACGAACTGTCGGCGGATGTCGATATCGCACTGATCGATCGCAGACTCCCCGACGGGTCGGGGGACGAAATCGTCACCGCGATTCGCGAGCACGGCTTCGACTGTCGTGTGGCGATGGTCACCGCAGTCGATCCCGACTTCGATATTCTCGAGATGGGCTTCGACACGTACGTCGTCAAGCCAGTCCAGTCAGGGGATCTTCACGACGTCGTCGAACAGTTGCTCACGAGAAGCCGATTCTCGGATGAAGTCCAGCGCTACTACGCCCTCGCCTCCAAGCGTGCGACGCTCGAAGCCGAGAAATCGGCGGACGAGCTCGACGCTAGCACGGAGTACGCCGATCTCCTCGAGGAGCTCACCGATCTTCAGATCGAGATCCAAGGGGAGATGAACGAGATGGGGTCGGAAGACTTCGTCGCGCTCTTTCACGACCTATAGCGTCCGCCGGCTAATGCGCTGCGAACCCGTCGATCACGCCGCCACAATCGGGACACGTCACGATCTCCGCCTCGGTACTCTTTCCACCGGGTGTGGAATCAGGTCGGTTCATCGTTCGGTGCGTCGCTCGATTCAACTGGGATGAACAGTAGGGACACTCCTCCATGTATGTCACCAAAGACCGTGGTACGCATTAGCAAGGCACCCGCCAGGCCTTAAGCGTTGTGAAGTGGGTCGCTCACTTCGACAGTGCCGATCTGGCGTTCTCGATAGCCGTGTCGCGCTTTGCGGGGTACGCTTCGATCTTCGCTCGGAGCAGAATTCCTGTCCCGAGGGTCACGTCCCCACGATAGGCAGCCTGTTTGTCGAACTGGAGGAACAGCGAGCAGTCCTCGTCGACACGTTGATCGAGTTCGTCGAGCACCGTCTCGAAGTCCGGGGCCTGGCGGACACGATCGAGAACGTGCCTGACGTCGTCTGCATTCTCGACACGTGCTGAGAACACGATGATCCGGTCACCGTGGTGGCCAGTGCTCTCCTCGCGCTCGATCTCGTACCCCGCCGGGAGGAACAGTCCGAGTGCCCGCTCGACCCGCGCATCGTCCTCCGTGGCGTAGGAGAACCCGCGGAGGTCGACGTAGTGAATCGGGACCGAGCCCATCGCCTTACTCGTCCTCGTCAGTGTCGTCCTCAGTCTCGTCCTCGGTCGGGGCAGCCTCGAGGTAGTCCTCCGGAACACCGGCCTCCTGGCCATCCTCGAACTGGACGGTGTAGTTGGCATCGCCGAACATTGTCTCCATCACCTGCGTAACAGTCCCGACGTCGCCGTCATATTCGGAGTGCTCGTCGTGCAGAACCACGCGATCGTCCTCCTCGAAGCTCATGTCCCGCGCTACCCAGTCGCGATAGAAAAAGCAACCGTTCTCCCACAGCCCGATAGGCGAGTCACCCCTCACCATGGGTGACGCCGTCGCCATCCTCAGCACGCATGCGACGGATTGCGGCACGTGCGTTCGAGGCATCGTATCCCACGTACACGTGGTCGGCGTATGCGTCTGCGACTTCCACGGCGTGAATCAGTGCATCGAGGTCGACGTTAACGCCATAGAGTTCGACGCCGAGTGCTGCATCGAGCCGGTCGGCGAATCCGGACGCCAGTGACTCGATCCAGTACGTGGTCCCGTAGGCAGTGTCGTAGAGCGGAACCACGAACTCATCAACGATGTGCTGGAGTGCGTCGAGGTCGACCCCGGAACGCTCGTACAGGTGGCCGGGATACGGATCGGGGTAGACCGTGAGGTACAGCCTCCCCGGAACGCGCTCGGCAACCGACTCGAGGAAGTCGGTGATCAGATCCGCGCGCCAGGCATACGTATCGTCGTGCGCACTCGCGGCAAAGCGGTCCTGACACGCATCACAGTGGCAATACTCGGCGCGGGGGAAGCCGACATCGTCGAGGCGAAGGTCAGGGCTTGCATCGACGCACTCCGAGACCATTTCGAGTAACCCCTCGCGGTAGGAATCTCGGGTCGGACACACGTACGACCAGTCGAAGTAGGGTCGGTCACGTGTCGCTGGCCGACCTTCATCGTCCACCGGGACGAGAGAGGGATCGCCACGTGCTGTGGCGTTGTCGGCAAAGCACGAGACCATGTTCACGGCAGTCGCGACCGGCGGGGAGGCGTGGCCGGTAACGTCCTTGACTTCGTAGAACGATCGCTCGAATTCCTCCCAGGAGAGTTCGGGTTTGTTTCGCGTGACGATGCCGTCCATGTTCCTCCACTGGGTCCCTATGCGGAAAACGACCGCGACTTGGCTGAGTGGCCAATCTGGACTGGATCAGATCGCGAGGTGGTCGGCGACGTCATCGCGCACGATCGTCTCACAGTACTCACAGCGGACCCCGTCTGAGAGGACATCGAACGCCGCCTCGATCGGCTCGTCCGTGTTCGTGATACAAGCGTGGTTAGGGCAGGCGATGACGCCCTCGACCCGAACGGGGCGCTCGACGCGGGTCTTCTCGACGACGTCATAGTCACGGATGATGTTGATCGTGGCGTCCGGTGCGATGAGGCTTAGGACATCCAATTCGGCTTGACTGAGCTCCCTGTTCTCGACTTTGACGATGTCCTTCCGACCCATCCGACCGGAGGGGACGTTCATGGCAACGCTGACGGATTCGCCGGCGGAGCCATCAATCCCGAGGAGGGCCAGGACATTCAGCGCCTGTCCGCCCGTGATGTGGTCCACGACGGTACCATTCTCGATCTTGCTGACGTGGAGTTCGCGTTCACTCATGACTGGAGCATCAAGTCCAGGAGGGCCATCCTGACCGGGACCCCATTGTGGGCCTGTTCGAAGTACGTCGCGTGTTCGGTGGCGTCGATCTCCGGTCCGATTTCGTCGACGCGCGGGAGCGGGTGCATGATCGTGAGGTCTGCCGATGCAGCCTCGAGTGTGTCCGCCCCGATCCGGTACTCCCCTGCAACCGCGCGATACTCGTCCTCGTCCGGGAAGCGCTCTCGCTGGATCCGGGTGACGTACAGGACATCGAGTGACGGCAGTACCTCTTCGAGGCTGGTATGCTCCCGGACCTGTGCCCCGGACTCGTGGAGATCGTATCTGACGCCCGCGGGCAGCGTGAGGCTCTCCGGGCTGATGAAGTGCTGGCGAGCTTCGAAGCTCGTGAGGGCGTGGGCGAGTGAATGCACCGTCCTGCCGTACTTCAGATCCCCCATGATCCCGATCGTCAGGTCATCCAGCCCGGCGTTTTCCCGGATCGTGTAGAGGTCGAGCAGCGTCTGCGTCGGGTGCTGGCCAGCGCCATCTCCGGCATTGATCAGGGGAACATCGACGAACTCGCCGACCATCGTCGCCGCGCCTTCCTTCGGATGACGGAGGACCATCGCGTCGACGTATCCTTCGATCACGCGAGCCGTATCGGCGAGCGTCTCACCTTTTGCTGCGCTCGACGTCTCGATGGATCCCATGTCGACCGCGTCGCCGCCAAGACGTTTGATTGCCGTCTCGAAGCTCATGCGCGTCCGCGTACTCGGTTCGTAGAAGAGCAAGCCGAGGATCGCCCCCGGGTGGCGCTCGCGCATGCTTCCGGGATCCGCGTCGATCTCCGCAGCCCGGTCGAGCACTCGCTCGATGGCGTCGCGCTCGAGCCCCTTCGTGGTGACGAGCTGGCGCATCGTCTCACTAACGGCGCGCCGGCCTCTTGAATGTGCCAGGTTCTACGCTAGCTGCTGGCTGCCCACGAACACTCCAACGAGTCCAATCGTGCAGTTCCGCCACGCGTCAGACGCGGCGATAGATTTTACCCCACTGGCTCAATATGGAGGGTACTGTGTCGTCAGCGAGTCGCCTCCCGACGGGGATCGAGCCCCTCGACCGAGAGCTCGACGGGGGTCTTCCCCCCGGATGTGTCGTCGCCTTTCTCGCCCCGCCGGCGAGCCAGTCGGAACTCCTCCTCTATGAGCTAACCGCTGCACGAGATACGCTCTATCTCTCGACCGACCGGACCGTGGATGCCGTCCGCGACGCGTTCGACAGCGCGACCTGTCCGACGGGCGAACCCAGAATCGAGTACGTCTCGGGGGATGCCCCCCTCGAGAATGCGCGCTCCATGGTCCGATCGATCGCGGGAACCGCGAACCTGGTGATCGATCCGGGGGATACCCTCGAGCGCGTCGACCGAAATCGATATCAGCATTTTCTGAACGACCTGTCGAATCAGATGCAGAACGCGAACGCGATCGCCGTGCTGCACTGTCTAAAACGGGACCCCGAGCCGGATCTCCGGCCGACGACAGAGCACATGGCTGACGTCGTGCTGGAGCTCGATCAAGTTCGAGCCGGGGACGAACTCGAGACGCGCCTCGCGATTCCGAAGTTCCGGGGTGGTCGGGCACTGTCCGAGACGATCAAGCTGGAACTCGGCGAGCGCGTGCGGGTCGACACCAGCCGGGATATCGCCTAACTCACGAACCGGACCAATACTGCTTGCCCGAGACGTCTCCACTCTCCGAGTATATCGCGAGACGCACGAGCTCCCGGCGAAAAATCAGACGGTGCGGGTTACTCCTCGTCGGTTTCGAGTTCCTCGACGATCTCGTCGGCATCGACGTCGTCGAGGTCGGCATCGTCGATCGCGTCTTCGAGGTCGTCAGCGCCGACATCGCCGCCCATCATGCCGCCCATCCCGCCGAGCATGCCGCCACCATCGAGCACTTCACGCACCACGACGCGATCGACGCCGATGCGCTCCATGACGTCCTGTGCGATCTGTTGCTTCGAAAACATCCACTGCTGGTTCATCGTCAACTGCGGGACTGCCTCGATGTACAGCGTTTCGTATTCGACGGTCTCCGTCCCGTCCTCCTCGCCCTCGTCGTCGTACACCGGTTCCTCTTCCGCTTCCGTGTCGATCTCCAGGTCGAGGTCCAGGTCGACGTACATGGAGAGCAGCCCCTGGGCTTGCTCGAGGCGGTCCTCGACGATGTCGACGATCTCGTACTCGTACTCGATGTCCTCACCAGCAAGAGGATGATTGAAGTCCACACGAGCGCGTCCGCCGATGATAGTATCGATGTGCCCGTGTTCGCCATCGACGTTGACGTGTGCACCGGGATAACGGTCGTCTTCGGGGATCTTATCCGAACTGATTGTGCGGACCTGTTCCGGATCGTACTCGCCGAAGGCGTCGACAGCGGACACTGTCACGGATCCAGTGTCGCCGACGGTCTTGCCCAGCAGATCTTCCTCGACGGCGTCGAAGACGTGACCAGAGCCGATGACGATCGTCCGGGGCCCGAATTCCTGTTCCTCGGTATCGATGTCGGCCTCCTCGGCCACCTCCTCGTCAGTCGTGTCCACGAGCGTCCCGTCCTCGACGGTACGCATCGTATAGGAGAGTTCGACGAAGTCCCCTTCCTCGAGTCCCTCCCCCGATTCCGGTGACTCGGTGGGTGCCGATTCCTCGGACTCTGACTCTGACTCGGTCTCGGAGGCCTCGGGCTCGACCGCGTCATCCTCGCCTTCCTCGACGTCTTCGGCCTCGACGGCGTCCGCCGCATCGGCCTCCGCATCGTCGCTCATGACTGAGGGGAAGCCCGTTCCACCCTTAAGAATCACGTTTCACGGTTCAGGAAGGGATTCGATCCGTTCTCGCGAGGCAGGTATCGCTCCATAGGCCTCGAGACCGCGTCCTTTAGTCGGATCGCGTTCACGTCCTCACCATGTATGAGGTCGAGGTCAAAGTATCGGCCGACGTATCGGCCGTCCGCGAACGCCTGATCGATCACGGGGCGGAGGCGCGCGGAACCGAGACGCAGGTAGATACCTACTACGACCACCCGTCCCGGTCATTCGCCGAGACCGACGAGGCCCTCCGGATCAGGCGTGTCGACGGTGCGGCGACGGTGACGTACAAGGGTGCTCGAATCGACGACGCCTCGAAGACGAGAGCGGAGATCCAGACGGTCGTCGAGGACGGAGACGCGGCGGCGGCGATCCTCGAGGCGCTTGGGTTCGAGGCCGTTGCCGACGTTCGCAAGGAACGAGAACGATACCGGTTCGAGGGGTACACCGTCACGCTCGATCGGGTCGAGGGGGCAGGCGAATTCGTGGAAGTCGAGACGACGGGAGACGAGGCCGAGATCGAATCGCTCCGGGATGGTGCCTACGACGTGCTCAGAAAGTTAGATCTCGACCCGGAACGGCAGATCCCGACGTCGTATCTCGAGCTGGTCCTCGCCGACGGGAAATAACCAGCAGGAATCAATTCGGTCGGAGGTGTTTCCGCAAGTTATTCGACGGGCCATTTCGAACCTCACGGTATGGTCGAGCGGAACATCCGAGTCGAGCCGATCGACCGGGACGCCGTCGAGGATCAGGAAATCGAGATCGTGGAGCGAAAGGGGATCGGACACCCCGACTCGCTGTGTGATGGGATCGCCGAGCGCGTCTCCCAGGCGCTCGCTCGGGGGTACATCGAACAGGTGGGTGAAGTGCTCCACTTCAATACTGACGAGACACAACTCGTCGCCGGTGACGCGGCACCGGCGTTCGGCGGGGGCGACGTGCTCCGCCCCATCTATCTCGTTCTCGTCGGGCGAGCGACGAAGGAGTACGAGGGAACCAAGATTCCGGTGGATAGCATCGCGCTCGAGGCGGCTCGGGACTATCTGGCCGAGCACGTGCCTCACCTCGATCTCGAATCCGACGTGATCGTCGACGTCCGCCTGGGCGAAGGTTCCGGGGATCTCCAGACGATTTTCGGCGACGAAGGGCGACAGGTTCCGATGGCGAACGACACGAGTTTCGGAGTGGGACACGCCCCGTTAACGGAAACCGAGCGGATCGTGCGGGAGGCCGAGCGCAGGCTTCGCGAGGAGTTCGCGACCGACCACCCGGCCATCGGTCCGGACATCAAGATCATGGGCAAGCGCGAGGGCGAGGAGATCGATCTCACCGTCGCCGTGGCGATGATCGACCAATACGTGCCGGACATGGAGGCATACGAAGCCGAGGTTGAGGCGGTCCGGGCGTTCGTCCGGTCGGTCGCCACGGGGCACACGGATCGGTCAGTGACGGTCCACGTCAACACCGCTGATGTCATCGATGAGGGGTCGATCTACCTCACCGTCACCGGAACCTCGGCGGAGCAGGGAGACGACGGGTCCGTTGGGCGGGGAAACCGTGCGAACGGACTCATTACCCCGAATCGCTCCATGAGCATGGAGGCAACAAGCGGGAAGAACCCGGTCAATCACATCGGCAAGATCTACAACCTGCTCTCGACCGAGATCGCACGCGAGGTCGTCGACGACGTTGACGGGATCCGGGACCTCCGGATCAGGCTCCTGAGTCAGATCGGCCGGCCGATCGACGATCCTCACGTGGCGGACGCCCACGTCGTAACGGCAGATGGGTACACCGTCGACGATATCCAGGATGACGTAACCGAGATCGTCGACCGTGAGCTCGGTGACGTCACGTCCATCACCGAGCGGGTCATCAACGGCGAGCTTCGGACCTTCTGACCCGGATCGCGGGAGAGAAAACCCTTTGCACGGCGCCCACGTCCGTTTCAGCGTGACCCGGGTGTGTTTGATCGGCGCTGACGATGTCGACTTCCCCCGGGACCTCCTGGCGTACGAGACAGCTCGTGAGGCCCTTGCCTCATACGACATCGAGGAACCGTTCGCCAATTCGATCGCCATCGAAACCGTGAGCCTGGGGGCTGCCGTTTCGCTGTTGAACGACCTCTCGTGGTACCTCGTCCGTCTCGTCAGCGTCTCGTTCGTCCAGGAACCATCGATCAGTGACGACGAGTGGCTCTCTCGCGAGTTGGCCACGGCGGTACGAAACGAAACGGTCGATCCCGAGGAGACCGGGGCGTTACTCATGGTGTATGGCCTGCAGCAGCGCGACGATGGGCCACCGGAACTCCTCGACCCGATGTACTTGCGGCGGATCGACGACGAAGTCCCGACGTACGATCTCCACGACGTCTCCGAGACGCTCATTGTTCGGGTAACGCCGGAGGAGTTTGAAGCCTGACGTCGGCGAGGAAGCCACTACGAGATGCGAAGTGCCCTGATGGGCGAGACGAAACCGTAGCAACCGCGTCGCTGACCTGGGGCTAGTCGAACATCCCGGTCGACATGTATCGCTCGCCGCTGTCCCAGAACACCGTCACCACGAGTGGGCAGTCCGCCGGTGCTGGCGCCTCCTCGAAGAGGCGGGTTTCGACCGCTTCGGAAACCCGTGTATCACGATCAGGGGCAGTCGGGCACGTGCTTGTCTCGTCCGCGAGACGACGGGCGACGCGCCTGGCCGCAAGGTTCGACGCCCCGCTGGACTGTCCGACGAAGAGACCCTCCTCGCGAGCCAGCCGTCGACACTCCGCCTCCGCGTCCTCGATCGCAATGGTCACGACGTCGTCCAGGAGTTGGCGATCCAGATTCTCGCTGACGAAGCCTGGGCCCATGCCCTGGTACTCGTCGCTCCCGGATTCGCCCGTCGAGAGCACGGGATTCGCAGCGGGTTCGACGGCGACGATCTCGACGTCGGGGAACGCCTCGCGGAGTCGTCGTCCGATGCCGGTGATGGTCCCGCCCGTGCCGACCCCTGCCACCAGTGCGTCCACCCGGCGGTCGCCGATCTGGCGGAGGAGCTCCTCGGCCGTGGTTTCGTAATGCGACTGCGGGTTCGACGGGTTCTCGAACTGCCGGATCTGCACGGCGTCGAGCTCTGCGGTGAGTTCGTCCGCGCGCTCCCGGGCCATGGAGATATCGTTGCCCTCGACGAGCTCGATGTCTGCACCGTATGCTCGCATGATATCCCTGCGTTCCGGGGACTTCGATGCGGGCATCACGAGCGTGAGCTCGTATCCCTTCACTGCAGCGATGACCGCGAGCCCGATACCCGTGTTGCCGCTGGTCGCCTCCACGATGTGTCCGCCCGGCTCGAGGACGCCTTCGCGCTCGGCTGTCTCGATCATATACAGCGCGGGTCGATCCTTCGCTGACCCGCCCGGGTTCTTGGACTCGAGCTTCGCCGCGATGACGGTCCCCTGGGGAGAGGACACCTGGACGAGCGGCGAGCCGATCGTCTCCAGGACACTCCGCTTCATCGAGCCACCCTACCCGCTCCCCCCATAAACCGATAGCGGACGGCGAAGGAACCGCGACACACTCGTGATCGGCGGACGATAGCGTACGAACGTCGAGAGCGTTAAGCCCCCTGAGTCGGTACGCCGGACTATGAGGCTGGAGACGATGGAGCCGAATCCGGTGTGGGACGCGGAGGCGCACGCCGACGTGGTCGAAGTACTTGCGGTCTGGGCAGACGACGTGACGGTCAATATCTGGGGCGGAGACTGGTGTACGGATTGCCGACGACAGCTGCCCGACTTCGGGGCCGCGCTCGAGGCGGCGGGGGTCCCCGACGACCGGATCGAACACTATCCGGTCGAGAAGGAAGCCGACGGCTCGAAGGTCGGCCCAGGTGTCGAGGAATACGGTATCGAATTCATTCCGACTGTCGTGGTCGAGCGGGACGGCGAGGAGCTTGCCCGCTTCGTCGAGGAGGAAGACGACCCGATCGCGACGTATCTCGCCGACCAGCTTCGCGAACTCGAGACCCCTGCTTAATCGTCGGTGTCGAACCAGGTGAGCGCGTCCGCCATGTCAGTCTGTGGCGGCGAGCACGAGAACGATCGACAGGCATAGACTGTCGGGGCACCCTCGCGTTGTTCCCGATCCGCCCAGATCGGTGGTGCCTCGTCGAGACCGAGGTGCGCGAGCCAGCCATCGAGGACTGGGGGCCTGAGAGCGAGAAGCCGATTCGGGAGGTACGTCGATCCGAGCAGATCGCGCCACTCGTCCGGGAGGGATTCGGCAACGACGGTCAGTTCGTGTGATCCAGAGACGTACCGATCCGCCGCGAGCGCGAGCGACGGATGCTGGAGTGGATTCGACTCGACGCGCGCGAGGTAGGTCGATAAGGACGTCTCGGCGATCGTCAGGAATCGATCATGGGGGACGAAGTGATCCAGCGCGAGCAGGGTGTCGATCGCGACGGCCGCACTCGCGGGTGTTGACTGGTCGGTGAGTTCCTGTGGCCGCGCCGCCAGCGTTTCCCCGCTTTCCGGGGTGTAGTAGAGGACCCCGTCATCGGGCTCCCAGAACTCCGCCTCGATCGCCCTGGCCAGGTCGAGGCTGAACCCGAGCCACTCGACGTCACCGGTCGCCTGATACGCATCGAGCGCGCCGCGGGCGAGGTACGCGTAATCGTCGAGGTAGCCGTCGACCGCCACGTCGCCGTCCTTGAATCGACGGTGGAGCCGTGTGCCATCCCAGAGCCGGTCGTGAACGAACTCGAGCGCCCGCGTGGCACGCGTGGCATACCGTTGCTCCACCACGAGCCCTGCCTCGGCGAACGCCGAGATCGCGAGGCCGTTCCAACTCGCGAGGACCTTCTCATCCCGGTCTGGCCGTGGCCGAGCCTCTCGAGCCTCGAAGAGTGCCTCGCGGGCATCCCTCAAACGAGCCTCGACGTCGTCCTCCGCCAGGTCGTACTCTTCGGCGAGGGCTGTCGTTCCCCGTCGCATTGTGAGGACTGACGACCCCTCGACGTCGCCCCGCTCGGTGATTCCATATCGGTCACAGACCAGGTCGACACTCAAGTCGTCCGCAACTGCCTCCCGAACCTGTGCAGGCGTCCACGTGTAGAATGCCCCCTCTTCCCGCTCGCCGGTGTCTCCCTCGCTCTGGGCATCGAGCGTACTGTAGAACCCGCCGTCGGGATGGGACAGTTCGCGATCGACGAAGGACAGCGTTTCGTCCGCCGTTTCGGCATACCGCGGGATGCCGAGGGCGGTTGACGCTGCAAGGTATACACGCGACAGCTCCGCGTTGTCGTAGAGCATCTTCTCGAAGTGAGGAACGCTCCAGTCACGGCTTGTCGCATACCGATGGAACCCCCCGCCGACGTGATCGTACATCCCACGCGTGCTCATCGCGTTTAGCGTCTCGTACGCCACGTCCTGGAATGCCTCTCGACCGGTTCGACGATGGAGCCGGAGGAGGGCCTCTATCCGCGCGGGATGGGGGAACTTCGCCCCGGTGGTCCCGAACCCGCCATGCTCGCGATCAGCCGCGCGGAGGAGACTCGTCCCCAGGGAGTCGAGGACGTCCTCGTCGGGGGTCCCCTGGTCGTCGGGCGTGCGGACGGTTTCGACCGTCCCCCGGATGGCGTCCATCCACTCCGCCGCACGTGTTTCGATCTCTTCGCGGTCGTTCTCCCAGGTCTCGGCCAGCCCTTCGAGAAGTTCACGAAAGCCGGGACGGCCTCTCGATGCCTCGTTCGGGAAGTAGGTGCCCACGTAGAACGGTTCTCCCTCGGGCGTGAGCCAGACAGAGAGCGGCCACCCGCCGCCCTGGGTGACGAGCTGGCAGATCGTCTGATAGATCCGATCGAGGTCGGGTCGTTCCTCGCGATCGACTTTGATCGGGACGTAATGCTGGTTGAGAACCTCGGCGACGTCGGGATCCTGGAAGCTCTCCTCCTCCATCACGTGACACCAGTGACACGCCGAATAGCCCACGGAGAGGAAGATCGGGACGTCGCGCTCGCGTGCAGCGCTCAGGGCGGACTCGTCCCAGGGTTGCCAGTGAACGGGATTGTCGGCGTGTTGCTGGAGATATGGCGAGGCCGCCTCGTCAAGGCGGTTCCGAGCGACCGGATCAGTCATGCTCGGAGATGAGAGCCCCAACGAGTAATGTCCGGCGGTGATGGCAGATCACGGTGCGTGTCTACAATGCGGGAATGACCTCGTCGCCGAACAGTTCGATCTGGTCTTGTACCAGCTCGGTCGGCATGCCGGAGTGGTGGAACCGGAGCGCGAGGTGGTCCAGCGGGAACCGCTCCTGGAGGTCCTCGATCTGCTCGGCGATCTCCTCGGGCGTCCCGTAGATCGCGCGGTCGTCGAACAGCCGGTCGAAGGACTCCAACTCCTCGGCGGAGACGTAGGGATGTTCGAACTCCCCGCCGTACTCGTCGAGGTAGGTGTGATAGAGGTATTCCTTGCCGAGCTCGACCGCCTCCTCGTGGGTCGGGGCGATCACCGCTTCGCGCATCAGTGGCTTCTCCATGGCCGCGAAATCCCGACCGTGGTCGTCAGCGAATGTCCGGACTTTCGGCCACCGTGCTTCGACGCCTGCGTTGTCGACGACCACGCCCGGGACCCATGTATCACCGAATATCACTGAGCGCTCGAGTTGCTTCTCGCCCCAGCCACCGACCCAGAGTGGTGGCCGGGGATCCTGCACGGTCTCCGGCAATGGACGCCAGTCGTCGACGTCGAAGAACGGACACGAAAAGTCGATCGTCTCGTCACCGCGTGCCGAGAGGAACTCGTCCAGGAACCGCAGCCCTTCAATCAGCCGCCCTGCCCGCTCGTCCATCGGGACGCCGAAGGCGTCGAACTCCTTCTCGACGTACCCGAGACCGACGCCCAGCGTAACGTTTCCCTCGGAGAGCAGGTCGAGCATCGCCGTGCCCTGAGCCACGTGGAGTGGGTGATAGAGCGGGAGAATCACGACGGACGTGACGACCTCCAACTCGGTCTCGGTTGCAACGGGGGCGAGACGGAGGAGCGGAGCGGGCCAGTAGTTGTCTCCCTCGGTGGCTTGGTG
>CAZEDI010000029.1:0-27076 GCA_964510865.1 uncultured Halobacteriales archaeon | reverse complement strand
TACATCTGAGAATCCAGCATCATTTAGCCAGTCACGGAACTGTGAAAATTGGTAAGTTCTGCCCCCACTAAATAGGAACAAATTGAAGCCAACGAGCGCAGGAACACCGTGGGTAAAAGCCGTATTAGTTGGATCAAGGCGAGCCTTCAAGCCGCCACTCTCAGCAGGAATCTGGTCGAGAATTGCGACCATCCCATTGTTAGGGGTTGCCTTGGCTAACTTCTCAAATAGCTCTTTGTTCCCTTCGGGATTGATGCCGTGAACGATGTTTCCGAGGAAGGTGAGATTTCTCCCACCCGGGATGGGTTCTTCTTCGAAATTTCGTTCAAGAAGTTCGATCTGGTCGGCCATCTCGGACCCTTCTTCAAGAGTCTTTTCGGCTTCGGCAAGACCGATCGGCCAGTCGATAATTCTCCCTTCCATACCCGGTTGTTCTTCGCAGAACCGGACTGTATACAATCCATGACTCCCGCCAAAATCGATCATCTGACTTGCTTCATTAGGTAGCGAAACCGTATCGACCACGGGATCGGTGAGATCCGAGGCCAGCCACCGCATCGACGCCTGATACCCCCGACCTACCTTACCCTCCTTGACGAACTCCCAGCCTACGAGGCTATTTTCGGGGGCTTCCAGAACAGCCTCTGCTGCACTGGCGCATGTACTCTACAAACCAAGTTCCCATTGCTCGGACGGCTTCGAGATTCTGGTCCGGAAGCGAGTGACGGGCTGGCTTCGTCAATCGATACTCGTTTTCATTCTCGGCCAGATAGTCAAGCCCTTCCAACGCCCTGACTAGGATCGCCATTCCACGAGGGTGGGCGTCAGTTTTCTCAGCGAGTTGGTCGACTATGACTGGCTCCGTGTTGAACTGGTCGAAAACGCCGAGCTGAATTGCCGCAATGACTGCCTGAGATTGAACCATCGAAAGGAACAGATCGGGAAACGACCAGGGGAGCTTTCCAGTACTGTTGAGACAACGTTCGATAATGTTGGGTTGGAGTGACAGGACGCGTTATAAGTTCCATGACTAGGTGGATTATATCACCGAATCAACACGTGTTCACGGCGTGAACACTGCAGCCTGGAGCCGATGTGATTTTGTTCTCCGAGCCTCGAAATACGATTCGGTTACACTCGAGTGCAACTTCAGGATCCTCCAGTAGAAAAATCGCCCCGACTGCGTACGTACCTGGGAGGGCGATGTTCGTCACATCGGTAAAGAACCGATGAGGCATCTGACTAGTGATGTCCGCGGTATCTCCGGTTCATGTTCGCAGCATCCATCGAGATTCAGTGGATGGCCGAGCCCACAGTTCGATCGTTCGTCTGTCGGATCTGTTACTCTCCCTGTGTCCACCATCCATGATATGAGTATCCAGCATGACGATGCATCTATAGATACGCAAAGCGAGTGCCTCGGGGCTTGACCCTGAGGCGGTTCACTCGACCCCCTGAAATTCTGAGGTACGTCCCCAGACGATGTATAACACGTAAGATCGCGCGCTCTGTAGTCAGTCGACTTCCGTCGAACACTGAATCTCGACAACGTTGTATAGGAAAACTCGATCTGACGTGGATATAATTGAATTATTGCGGATCGACCAGCTCAGAACCCACAAGAGGTCATCAGTATGTTTTCGCGAAGAACGCGGTCTCCGTTGCATCTTCCCCACAGATTGCGCATTCTTCATGAATAGGTTCCTCGGTACGATCAAGTGGAACCATCACGATCTCTGCGGCGATAGCATCTTTAATCGGCTCCTCACATGCCTCCTCACCACACCACCCACACTTCACGTATCCTCCATATTGCCCGATCGTCCCCAGAATCTCTTCTCGGCTCCTCGCCTCACGGATATTTGTCTCGAGGTTCGTTTCGGCGGCGTCAGTGAGCTTCTCTTCGATCAAGTCGAAGTGGGTCTCGATCTCGCCATCGAGCGTGGATCTCCGTTCCACGTAGGTCTCGCCGTCGGGTCTGTGGACGAGTGTGACTTCGTCGTCCGCTACTTCGTTCGGACCGACTTCGATTCTGACTGGCACCCCCTTGAGTTCCCATTCGTTATACTTGAAGCCGGGATTTCGAGTATCCCTATCATCCAGGCGAACCCGAACACCTGTCTCTTCGAGTGTCTCAGCCACAGCTTCTGCGTAGGCAAGCACTTCCTCACGGTTTTCCTCCTGCCAGATCGGCACCACAACGACCTGATCAGGCGCCATCCTCGGCGGGAGCACGAGCCCTTGATCGTCGGAGTGCGTCATGATCAGGGCACCCAACGCCCGCCAGGAGAGCCCCCACGAGGTGGTGTGGGCTGTTTGCTCCTCCTCGTCCTCGTCGATAAACGTCACATCATAGGCACGCGCGAAGGACTGACCGAGATAGTGACTCGTCCCTCCTTGAACGGATTTGCCATCGGGCATCAGTGCTTCGACGGTTGTCGTCGTGTGGGCCCCTGGAAACTTTTCGTGGTCCGGCTTCCGGCCTGTGAGCACCGGGATTCGGAAGATCTCTTCATAGAGCCGTTCATACTGTGCTAACCGCGTCAGTGTTTCCTCGAACGCCTCTGATTCGGTCTGGTGGGCGGTATGGCCCTCTTGCCAGAGGAACTCCTTGGAGCGGAAGAACGGCTTCGTCTCCGTAGCCTCCCATCGAACGACGGAACACCATTGGTTCAATCTGTGGGGGAGATCTCGGTGGCTTCGTGTCCACTTCGCCATAAAGGGCGTGATGATCGATTCGCTCGTGGGTCGTACTGCGAGGCGTTCATCCAGCTCATCGTAGCCTCCGTGCGTGACCCATGCGACCTCTGGGTCGAACCCCTCGACGATATCTTTCTCCTTTTCGAGGTATGACTCGGGGATGAACAGTGGAAAGTACGCGTTACCGACGCCGGTCTCTTTGAACCACGTATCAAGGAAGTCTTGAACCCGCTCCCACAGGGCATATCCACGCGGTCTCGTCACGATGAATCCACCCATGGGTGCATAGTCAGCGAGTTCCGCTTTCTGGATAACCTCCGCGTACCACTCCCCGGTGCTGTGTTCTTTAGACTCCGTAATGCCGAGTTCCTGCTGACCGCTCATTAGCGAAACCGAGCGCGAGTGCGGCCTTAAACCCGACGCCTTGGTCACCTGGCGAATCGATGCGCGCGGACTACCGGTGAGGCGGGATGTCTTTCACTTCAACTCACGGAACGCCGCCTCGTAGTCCACAGCCTCAAGATCGTCAAGGGTTTGATCGATCTCCTCGCGGATCTCGGACATACGGTCGGTCAGCTCGGCGTATTCTTCTGTTCCGCGAAACTCCCCTTCTGCAGCTTCGAGTGTAGCCTTCTTCGACGCGAGCATGAAGAATTCCTTACTCTGGTCGTCGTAGTCAGCACGCTGGAGAAGGAGATCGACGATCGACGTTATCTCGTGTCTATCGACTGGTTTCACGAGGTAATCGTCGAACGGCAGGTCGACAATGTCTACGTCGGGTTCAACCGCAGTTATCATTCCAACTCGACATTCGAGTCCTTGTTTTCGTACCGTTTCGAGAACGTCGTCACCGGTCAACCCCGGCATCCGTCGATCGAGCAAGACGACGTCAATTTCCCCATCAAGTGATTCAATTGCTTCTTCCCCCCCTGTCGCCGTTCGGACCTCGTATTCGTCGTCGAGCCATGCAGAGTATAGCGAGACGAGTTCCGGCTCGTCGTCGACGACGAGGACGGTCGCGCGGTGTTCCCTTGCCATTAGTCCTCCATTCAAGTTCCCGTGGTGAATCCAGACACTCAGTTCATACTCATATGAAGGATCTACTATAAAGTTCCCGTATGAGAGGATCGTGTCGGCCATCCAATTGTGCCGATGATGGATCAGCGGTTCGAGATTGAAGGAGTGAGCAACCGAGGGGGAAACAGTAGGTCACTCTCTGTCGAACGGGCTCGGGGATTCGCGCCACGGCCATCCAGCGATGACAGTCTGGAACCCTGCCGCCAGCGCAGCGTCGAGATCGTCTTCCCCAGCGGTCTCTTCAGCTGCGCCGTGCACCGTGACGTCTGCATAGTGAAAGGTCGCTTCGGCAAGCACGGAGAGGGGTCGACCACCGGCGATCGTTGCAGCTAACTCGCGACCAAGGATCTCGTCGACCACGAAGCCAGGATAGTCGTCGACGACATCGAGATCCCGGAGGATCGCGACGAGCGCAGTGATGTTAACGGCGACGTCACCATCTGCGAACGTCTCATCGACAGCTGACCGATATGCTTCCCGGGATACGTGGTCGACGTGAACATCGAACGCCTGACCGAGCTTGGTACGAACTGTGTTGATCGTTGGTACCACGACGTTGCTTCTACGGTGCACCCATTCTTGTTCCTCTTCCACACGTCGAGGGGTAATGTGCATGTGTATCGTCCGTATCGATGGATAACGAGCGTTGTTGCGAAGGCTTTTATAATTCCAACCAACTATTCTCTTTTAACGGGTTCTACCCGGCCCTCTCCGCACATACGCGGTCACGGGCTGCCTTCACGGAGTAGACGTATCACCTATGCGCTGTCCTCTCGACGTGCGTCGGGTTCATTCGAGACAACGGCGACTACCGAGTCTCCTACCTGCCGCAGTCTGTTGCCTGCTCCGTGACGTGGAACGCGATGGACAGCGCAATTTCGACCCATGAGTGCCGTAGAACGACAACTCGAAGAGATCGAAGAGCGGATCGTTAGTGAACTCCCTGCCGATATTTCGGTTTCGGAGGTGAAGTACGAAGGTCCCAAGTTGGTCGTTTACACGCGTGACCCAAAAGAGTTCGCGGGTAACGGCGACCTTATCAGAGAACTTGCCAGCATCCTCCGCAAGCGGATCGATGTACGCCCCGACCCTGATGTGCTTTCGAGACCTGAGGAAGCACGAGAGGCGATCATGCAGGTGATCCCCGAAGAAGCAGGAGTCACGAGCGTCGACTTCTATGAGGAAACTGGTGAGGTCATCATCGAGGCCGAGAAGCCCGGGATGGTCATCGGCAGACGTGGTTCTACTCTCCGCGAGATACAACAACAAGTCGGGTGGACTGCTGACGTCGTTCGAACACCGCCGATCGAATCCTCAACTGTCTCGAATGTTCGGAACTTCCTCAAACAGGAACGGGAAGAGCGCCGTGATATTCTCGAGCGTGTCGGTAGACAGATTCACCGTGAGGAGATGTCGGGCGACGAGTGGGTCCGGATCTCGACACTCGGCTGTTGTCGAGAAGTCGGTCGTGCGAGTTTCATCCTCTCGACACCCGAGACCCGCATCCTTATCGACTGCGGAGACAAGCCAGGCGCTGAAGACGAGGTTCCGTATCTCCAAGTGCCCGAGGCAAATCCCCTCAACTCCCTTGATGCGGTCGTTCTGACCCATGCTCACCTCGATCACTCGGCACTCATCCCCCTCCTCTTCAAGTATGGGTACGATGGTCCGATTTACACGACAGAACCAACCCGTGATCTCATGGGTTTACTCACGCTCGATTATCTTGATGTCGCTGCAAAAGAGGGTCGCGCACCGCCATACGAATCGGAGATGGTTCGCGAAGCTATCAAGCATACCATCCCAATTGAGTACGGAGATGTGACGGATATCGCACCTGACGTCAAGCTCACGTTACACAATGCGGGTCACATTCTTGGATCCGCTGTGGCCCACTTCCATATCGGGGACGGCCTCTACAATGTCGCGTTCTCCGGCGACATTCACTATCGGGACACCCGGTTATTCAACGGGGCCGTGAATGATTTCCCCCGTGTCGAAACGCTCGTCTTGGAGTCAACATACGGTGGTCGAAACGACTACCAGACCGACCAGGAGGACTCCGAGCGCAAGCTCAGGGACGTCATCCAGCAAGCATATGACCGAGGTGGAAACGTCCTCATTCCGGCGTTCGCGGTCGGACGGTCCCAGGAAATCATGCTCGTCCTCGAGGAAGCAATGCGCTCGGATGAAATCCCGACCATGCCGGTGCATCTCGATGGGATGATTTGGGAGGCAACTGCTATCCACACGACGTATCCGGAATATCTTCGCGATGATCTTCGAGACCGGATCTTCCACGACGACGAAAATCCATTCCTGGCGGAACAGTTCAATCACGTCGATGGAGGTGACGAAGAACGCCAGGAGATTCGTGACGAAGGTCCGGCGATTATTCTCTCGACGTCGGGGATGATTACAGGCGGGCCGATCATGTCGTGGCTCGAAATGTTAGGTCCTGATCCCGATACGACCCTTGCGTTCGTTGGTTACCAGGCCCAGGGGACGCTCGGTCGGCGGATCCAAGCTGGGAGGGACGAGATCCGCATTCCTGACAACGGCCGGAAGAAGTCTGTCGACCTGAACCTCGACGTCGAGACGGTGGACGGCTTCTCCGGACACGCCGACCGCCAGGGGCTCATGGACTTCGTGAAGACGATGAACCCGCGCCCGGAAAAGGTGCTGTGCGTGCACGGTGACGAACGTTCGACGCAGGATCTCTCGAGCGCGCTCTATCACAACTTCAACATGCGGACGTTCGCGCCGAAGAACCTCGAGACGTTCCGCTTCCTCTGAGTAGAGGACTAGGCAGCGGCGTAACTCGAGAATACAGCCTCGTGATCCTTCCGAAGGATTGATCCCCCCGTTTTATCGCGTCCCTGTGCTAACCGCGATTCATGCCAAAACAGCCTCACCTCTTGGTGGATTCGGACGATGTCCAGGATATCGCACTCCTTCCCGGTGACCCAGATCGGGTCCATCGCATGGCGGAAGCATGTGATTCGTCATCGGTCGTCTCCCAGAATCGAGAATATCATGTAGTGAATGCGACGTATAACGGGACGAGACTCACGATCTGCTCTACTGGAATCGGATCTCCGTCCGCCGCAATCGCCGTCGAGGAGCTCGCACGTGTCGGTGTAGAGACGGTGATTCGCCCCGGAACGACCGGTGCACTTCAACGAGACATCGAAATAGGGGACATGGTTGTCGCGACCGGTGCCGCCAAGGACGAGGGCACAACGAAGCGCTATGAAAAACGGACATATCCAGCTGTCCCTGACTACACCGTCCTCACAGCCCTCATCGATGCGGCGGAGGCAAACGACGAGTCAGTCCACGTCGGTCCGGTTGTTACGGACGACGCATTTTACGCCGAGACGGACGAATACGTCGAGGATTGGGAGGCGGCTGGGATTCTCGCAGTCGAAATGGAGGCTGCTGCAATTTTCACGCTTGCCCGGCGGAAGGGTCTTCGAGCCGGGGCGATTTGTACAGTCGACGGCAATCTCATCAAAGGCACACAGAAAGGAGAGACTGTCAATGAGGAGCTCCCCCGAAAAGCCCGCGACAATGTAGCCCGCATGATCGAGATCGCGCTTGATGCAACGACGTTCCTGTAGCAAATGCGATCAACCGTGGTCCTCCTGTTTTGCATTGTGATTGCGGGTTGTGGCGGGCCGACTGTCGAATTGGGAGCCACGGCGGGGCAGAATGTTGAATCTCCAACGGGAACAGGTCACCCGATGACCACTGACATACCAACGGACTCTCTCACACCATTCGATCACGCCGGATCGGTTACTGAACGTGACTACACAACGGTTCGCATTCTCGACACAAACGGGACAGTCCTCGGAATTGTCAACGCAAGCGTCGCGAGCGAACCGGACGAGCGCTATCGCGGTCTCAGTGATGCGGCATCTCTTCCGGATGGCTCCGGTATGTTGTTTGTCTACTCAAGCGAGGATCATCGTTCCTTCGTAATGCGGGATATGGCCTTCCCCCTCGATATTCTCTTTATCGCAGGAAATCGAACGATCACGTCGATTCATCAGGCACCAGTGGAGAATGAATCCCCGTTGACCCAGTATACCGGATCTGCACGATGGGTACTGGAAGTACCGTACAATTGGACGACCAACCAGGAGATCGACGTGGGGGACGTCGTTGCGATACCTCCGGCAGGGAATAGAACATACGCGGATTAACGGTATTACTCCAAACACACCGATCGGATCGGACGAGATGAACCAGTTTTTAGGGCCTCGGAGAAACGGGCAGACATGCGAGGACGGATCCGTCGGGTGGTGTCCTCGGCGATGTACCGCCTACGACGGATTGAGCGGCGCGAGGTCGCAGAGTTCCGTGATTGGATCGAGCACACCGGCAACCTGATACACGTTTCCATTCTCGTATTCCTGCCCCTCTTGATCGGATTAGTGACCTTCATCTCGAATGCACTTGATACGGTTCTTCCCTTTCTTCTCTTTCCTCCACTCGCATCGGGTTCTTACACACTTTTTGCAAATCCCGAGTCAAACTATGCCTCGCCCCGACGGTTCGTCGGTGGACTGACGGCTGGTGCCCTGTGTGGCTGGATCGCACTCGAACTTTCCTCCCGATTTTGGTACGCAGCTCCGGCAGGGTCGCTCGAGGCTCACGCAGGAGCGGCTGCTTTTGGTGTTTTTCTTACCGGGAGTGTGACCTGGCTCCTCGATATCGAGGAAGCATCCGCCTTTTCGACCGCGCTGCTCGTGCTCGTTACTGGGACGACACAGCTACTCTACGTCGTGAGTGTCGCCGTCTCGACTACCATCGTAGCCATCGTTTTCATCGTCTGGCGGGATCGCTTCTACGAACGACGGGCCACGTTTCTCTATCAGACCACCCAGGGAGACGATCACGTGCTCGTTCCTATGCTGGGTGAGCATCCACATAGTACTGCGATGATGGGCGCGTACCTTGCTGCTGCTCACGAAGCGGGGAAGGTTGTCTTGCTCGATCTCGTAGATCGCGAGACGCTTGCTGAAGTAGAACGGTCGTTACTTGCAGCGAACGGTATCACTACCGGGGGCACCGATGATAGGCCCCAGAGCGAGGTACGTGGTGGGGAAGCTGATCCGCTCCCAGCCACAACTGATGGATCTGGAACTGACAACTCGTCAACGGTGGCGTTGTCCGACCTCGATGAGGCAGCCCAAATAGCAGTCGCGTCCTCGACGACGGCACTCGAAAACCGTGCAGCTGCGATCAACGAGAGGTTCGACATTCCCTGTGAGGTAATTGTCGCAGTCGGTGGCGGTGATCCCGCGGCTACCGTTTTGGATGCAGCAGGGGAGTCGACGTGTGATCTAATCGTCACACCGTACGATTCAGCTGACGGCCGGTTATCAGGGTTCATTCGTGGACTGTTCGCGGGCGAGTTCGATGTGTTAGTGCACCGATCGGTCGATGAGCGGACCGAGTGGCAGAATGCGCTTGTTCCGGTCCGTAGAGCAGGCGATGTCGCTCATGCTATGCTTGATTTCGCCTTGCGACTCGTCGATGGCGAGGTGAGTGTGTGTCACTGCATCGAAACAGAGCGGGAGCGTCGGAACGCGGAGACACTGTTGGCGAACCTCGTCGAGACCTTCTCGGGAGACATAGAGACCCGAGTTGCTCGCACCCCGATCGAAGTGTTTCTGGAACGAACTGACGACCGCTACGACTTGATCTTTCTCGGCGCGAGTACCGATCGGAGTGCTGCTTCTCGGCTCCTTTCTCGCCCGACGTTCCAGCGGGTGGGGACGCTCGATACCGACATTGCGATCGTTCACCGGGGATGACGATAGCGTCGGTGCTCCCTCGGACGACGTGTTTTAATGCCCTCCGGTTATTGATGGCGCCATGGCGTCGGTACCGGTTGACGTACTCCTCGGTGTGTACCTCGGACTTCTCACCGGAATCATCCCCGCCATCGTCTCGTGGGTGCTCGGATTCGGATTTAAGTACCTCACAGGCGTGACGCTCCCTGGATTCGGTGTCGTCGTGCTTGCGCTCGCCATCGCAGGCGTCAATGGGGGGCTTCTCGCACTCACTGATCCAACAGTCCGACAATCATCGACCTCGATCACGCTTACTGCCGCGATTCTAATCGTCCTCATGATGTCACTGTACGCCCACGCGAAAGGTGATCAACTGGGGGCTACCTTCCCCAAACATCTTTCACTTCGAACGCTCCGGGAGCGTACCCTCTCTGCGGATGTAGTCGAACGCGTCGGTGGACGTGGACAGGTACGCATCACCGTTGCAGGCGAAGTCGAGGACGTGGAGGGATATCCGCCCCTTCAGCCGGAGCTTCGCGCGGAGATCAGCGATGGCGAGTGGACGTTTCCCTCTGATCTCCCGCTCATCGAACTCGAGACACGCCTGGCTGATACACTCACAACGGAGTTCGATCTCTCGGTTGTCGACGTCCGACTCGACGAACGCGGGAAGGCAACAATAGCCGCCGCACCGCCGACGAGTGGCGTCTCCAAACGCGTGCCGCGGGGGCAACGGGCCATTTCGATACACGCACTAGTGCCGACGGGACTTGCTCGTGGTGACGAAGTCAGCGTCATTTTAGAGGACGAGATCATCGGAGGAACCGTCGTAAGTGCCCAATCGTCCGTGCACACGGACACGAACACAGGTGTTGAGACCGATGGTGGGACTCCCGAGGAGCCTCCAGTCGTTGCTCCCCGCGCTCCCGTAACGGACGGTGGAGACGGCAGAATCACCATCGCGGTCAATCAAGCTGACGCCACCAGGCTTCTGGCGTTCGATCGGGTGCACGTGGTCGTCCAGTCACGGGGAATTCGCCGGGAGTTCGAACTTCTCTCACTGTTGCGGCAAGCGGGTAAGCGATTCCGCCGACTTACTATCGGTGTGAATACACATATCGCCGGGGAGACGCTTGGCGATGTCCGTCTTCGGGAGAATCACGACGTGGTTGTTCTCGCGATCCAAACAGAAGAGGGGTGGGACATAGCGCCACACGGGGAGACAGTCCTCAAAGCAGGTGTTGACCTTATCGTGATCGGCACACGGGACAGGCTTGATCGGTTTGCGGTGGAGGTGACCTAATGGCGTCTCCCCTCCCTCCCGCATCGACTACGGCCCTGATGACGATTCTCGGCCTTGGTCTCTCCGGTGGTGCGCTCGCGGTTGCTGCCGCAGTGGGGTATCGGTGGTACGCTGGTGGGCGGATACCCACGGGTATCGGTGTTCTCCTCGGCTTCACCGCGGTAGCGATCTACCTCAATACGACTGCCGCACTAGGGCAGGTAATCGCGGGTCGGGCTGGGTTACTCGACCTTAATGCAGCACTTCTCAACTCGGTGACGTTCGCGTTCGCGGCCGTCACATCGATCGGCGGTGTCCGATTCGGAGATCGCCTCGCCCGCTCGGTATCCGCGTTGAGGGGGCGGCGAGAGTTCGATCAGGATGTCAGTCGGATCGTCACCGCCGTGGGTCGCGTCATTACAGTCCAAATTCCTGCCGAAATCGACGATATTGAGGGGTACGATCCAGTCGACCCTACGCTCAAGGAGACCATCGCCGGAAAGACGCTTCTCTTCCCACGACGGCTCACCGTTGCCGAACTCCGTGATCGGCTCGTAACCCGCCTCAAGGATGATTACGGTGTTGGCCACGTAAGCCTCGATCTCGCGGACGATGGAACCATCGATTACCTCGGTTTGGGACAACGGGCCGCTGGGATCGGGCCGACGCTTCCGCCGGGAACGGCAGCGACGGCAGTCAGAGGTGATCCCCCGTTTGCAGCAAGTTCGGGTGACGCCGTGCAGCTTTGGACTGCCGGGGAAGATCCCACTCGAGTTGCGACTGCGGAACTTCGCTCGACGGCCGGTGACGTGGTCACGCTTGCTCTCGACGTACCGGACGCCCGGGCACTCGATCCGACAGCACGATACCGCATCCTGACGCTCCCAGTAGACCCCCGCGCTGACCGCGAGTTTGCCTCCCTCTTGCGAGCGGCAGACGAGACCTTCGGCGTGACGGTCGTCACCGTGGACAGTCCGCTGGTCGGGACTCCTATCGGGTCGATAGAACCGACTGTAGTTGCTATCCGGTCCGACGGTGGGCCTGTCGAGGCTATCCCACCGCGGTCTCGGGTCATCCAGCCGGGTGACACGATCTATGCAGTTGCCCGGCCCGAGGGCTTGCGACGGCTCGAATCGGAAGCCACCACCCCGCAGGCGGAACCCTCTTTGTAGTCGGGCTGTCAATCCTCGGATATGCGCTGGAAGCTCTTTGCGGACCTCGCGGAGGTGGCAGGAACACGTGAGGTCACGGTCGATTCTGATGTGGAGACCGTGGGGGAGGCACTCGACGGACTACTCGACGTACGTCCGGAGCTCGGCGAACGAATTCTCGATGAATCGGGCACAGTCGCTGACCATGTAACCGTACTCCGCAATGGAACGGACGTTTCAACTGCTAATGGGATGGCGACTGCGGTTAATTCTGAGGACGAACTCGCGCTGTTCCCACCCGTGAGTGGCGGATAGCACTGATACCAGTTCGGTCGGTGTAGCGTTCCCTATCTGGAGAGTGGAAATGGTCACTGCCGGTAGCCTGCCATTGCAAGCCGAACGGACAGGTCCTCGCTTCGGTTACCCGCCGTCACATGGTGGAGACAATTACTGCCCGACGCCTCGCGGATCTAGTCGATACGGAGTCGCAACTCTCGTTGATCGACAATCGTCCGCCCGAGTCATTCGAGGAGTGGCACGTCCCCGGTGCGAAAAACATCCCCTATGATCCCGACGACGGCCTCTCGGCGGACCAGGTAAACCGTGTGGATTCCCTCGTCGAGGAGAACTCCGTCGTATCGATCTGTGGCAAAGGGTTGACCTCTGCCGCGTTCGGGTTCGAACTCGAGGAGCACGAGTACGACGTGTCGGTTGTTACCGGAGGAATGGAGTCCTGGAGTACGGTCTACGAGGTCGTTCCGGTCATCACGGACATGGATGACTTCGTCATCAAACAGATTCAGCGTCGGGCAAAGGGGTGTTTGGGCTACGTTGTCGGCTCAAAACGAGCGGGAGAGGCGGTCGTAATCGATCCCACCAGACAGACAGACGTCTTCGAAGTCGCGGCTCAGGTGGCCGGTCTGACAATTACCGGCGTCGTTGACACCCACATCCATGCCGACCACCTCACTGGCGGCCCGCGACTCGCCAACGAACTTGACGTGCCGTACTACCTTGGCAAGAAAGCAACGGATCGTGGAGTTGCACATGAGTACGTCCCACTGTCGGACGGTGAATCGCTCGAACTCGGCGAGCGTGCGATAACGGTATTGCACGCCCCCGGCCATACGTCAGAGATGATAACCATCCGTATAGGGGAGACAGCGATCCTAACAAGCGATACGCTGTTCGTCGATTCGGTCGGTCGCACGGAACTCCAGTTCGGTGGCGACGAGGCTGCAAAGGGTGCACGTATGATGTACGAGACACTCCACGAGACGATTCTAGACGCTCCGGATGACATGACAGCGCTACCAGGCCATGTGTCGGTCACCGACGACGGCCGCTTCGAAGGCGGGTCCCCCGGTAATCCCATTACTGAAACGATCGGCGGCCTCCGCGCAGAGCTCGACTATCTGCGGCTCGACGAGGATGCCTTCGTCGAACGCCTCACGTCGGACGCTCCTGAAAAACCGCCGAACTATGAGACGGTGATCGAAATCAACACTGGCCAAACGTCGGTGGATCACGAGAGCGAGGCGATCGAACTAGAACTCGGCCCCAATAACTGCGCCGCATGAGGCGGTATGTCACGTTCGATCGAACGAGCGGTTCAGATCGGCGGCGAGGACGTAATCGACCTCGTGGGCCAACCCAACACCTGCGAGAGCCACGTCACTTACAGCGTCGACAGTTTCCGGGATAAGGACTCGACATCGGTCAGCCCCGACGCTCGCTGCGTCAGTTGCGATCGCGTCGAATAGGGCTGCCGACGCGTCTGCGTCCCGCCATGCAGCGACTCCGTATTCTGCTAAGCGTTCGTTCCCTTTGTCTGTAGTCCGATCAGTGAACCTGTTTCGGTAGGAGAATCCCGCCGTTCCTTGGTCGCGAACGACGAGAAGTGCATCGTCCTTGGCCGCTTGTTGGAGCCTCGCACGCGTCAGGAGTGAAACAGCCCAGGTTTCCTTCGGATCGAACGCTAATCCCCGCAGATGGGACCGCGCCTCACAGTCGTTCCAGTAGCGCCACGCGGCACCGGGATCCCCGACAATCGTCGCATTTACCTCGGTAGGTTCGGGTTCAGGTGTCGCCCGTCGAAATACGGTTGTTGGTTCAAATCCGGCAGCCCGGGAGAGGCCGAGCCCCTGTGCATTCCATCCAAACACCATGTTTCGGACGACTGCTGCACCCTGTTCGCGGGCCCACGCAAAGCCAGCGTGCGTGAGCTCACGGCCGATTCCTTTCCCCCGATAGTCGGGGTGAACACGCATGCCTTGCTGCCAAGCTTCGTCCGGAGAGAGCATCGCCGTCTGGAGCACTCCAACTGGTTCGCCATCGACGTCCGCGACAATCGTTTGCCGATCCGGATCGTCCCCGTCGACCCAATGGGGGAGGACGTCGGGCAGGTAGTCCTCGTACTCGCGGTCGGGCCACGTATCGCGGGTAAATGCCGTGATAGGTTCGACGTCGTCCCGCTCGATCGGCCGGATCGTTTGTGGCACGGCAGTAAGTTATTAGAGCATGGGCTTGGCGCCTGCGATCTTCCACGGGTCGTCCGCAGCGAAACAGCCAATCAGGCACGTAACGTCGGTGCCAACGAGTATCGCACTGTCCTCACATCACCTATGTCCACGGCCGTGACTGTTTGGTAAGCTCGCCGGTGATGGATCGCCGCATCGTCTCTCCGACGTCTTCGACGTTCGCAACAGCCCACGAGAGTTTCATGTACGCGGTTCCAGGAAGGGTGTCTCCTGCCTCGATCACGCCCGCTTCCAGCAGGTCACGCCCCGTATCGTAGACCCGGTCACAGACCCGTCCTTCGAGGCATTGACTTGTCATGACAACGGGTGTACCGTTCTCTACAAGGTTTTCGATTGCGGGAATCAAGTCGCTGTGGACGTGTCCAAGTCCGGTCCCTTCGATCACGAGTCCATCGAGGTCGCGCGATTGGAGTGACTCCGAGAGATATGTCAAGTCCTCTCCGGGGACGAATTTCAGGAGTTCGACAGCCTCGCTCAAGTCGTCATCGAGATCGAGTTCTGTCTCTCCACGTTTCTCGTATTCACGACGAAACGTGATCTCCGTGGTGTCGTAGTCCACCACGCCTAACGGCGATCGTCCGATTGTCTCGAAGGCATCTCGACGCGAGGTATGGTTCTTCCGGACGCGCGTCCCTCGGTGAAGAGCGCACCGGTCATCCGACTCTGTCTCGTGCATGCAGACCAGCACCTCTGCACACGTTCCTTTCGCGGCTTCGACTGCGCACACCGCGTTCATCACGTTGTCAGAGGAGGGGCGGTCCGCCGAGCGCTGGCTGCCGGTGAACACGATCGGGACGGGCGTGTCTAGCATGCATAACGACGACACCGTCTGCACCAGCCTGGATTTCCTCGTGGACCGCTCTTGCGAGGGTCTGCCAGACTTCGGGTGTCATATTCTCCGAGAGGATGTTCGCGACGACGCGACCTCGATAATTTGCTCGCCCCGCGAGGTCGGGCACGGCCCGGAGCACGTCCTCGGCATCGATTCGGGGAGACACGGCACCAGTTCGGTAGTCGACAGTAGACGCGATCGTCCCACCGGTGGAGACGAGCGAGATCGTCGGCAGGTTATCGTCGAATGTGATCTCCGAAACAGTTCCCTCGTCCGGCACATCTCCGGCCTCGATTGTGTACACGTCCTGTTCGAGGACTTCCACGTTCGCGCTCTCACGATCGATTCCGACATTGTAGCCCCCGTCGAGCTTCACGACGAGGTGCTCGCGCGTGCTGGAAGGAAGGAGAACGCCTTCGTATGTCTCGCCGGCACGTTCGACGCGGATCCGGTCGCCGCGTTGCATGCTCCGCCCTTCCCGTCCGGCGACCTTGAACCCCACCCTTTCACCCTGGACGACTTTCACTTTCACTTCGGTCCTGGCACTCGTTTATCACCTCTCCATGACAGGTTCGCTACGTGACACACGTATGGATCACCGCGTTCCCCAAACCACGCCGGATCTCCACCCCGGTCTGACGCTCTTGCGGCGCCCATCACGACGGGCACCCGATGTCCACGCCCTGGTCGCCGAACGCCTCGCCACGATCGACGGCGACGTGTGCTGGATTGACGCGCGTGACACTGCCTCGACGCACCTCCTGTACGACCTCGTCACTCACCCCGGGGTACTGGACGACGTCCGGATCGCTCGTGCCTGGACGGCTTATCAGCACCACTCCCTCGTGCGGTCGCTCGCTTGCGAGGTTGACGTCGACACTTCGCTCGTCGTGGCACCCGCAGTGACCTCGCTGTACTATGACGATACCCTCCCTGCCTGGGAGGCTACGGATTTGCGTGACTCCACGCTCGCCATTCTCAGCGAGATTGCCGACACGTTCGACGTGCCCGTACTCGTTAGCACAACCCCCGAGACGGGGAGCGCGCGTGACGTGGTGACGTGGGCGGATCGGGAGATCCGGTGTACGAAGACGCGTGTCGGGTATGCGTTCAAAGCCGAGGACTTCCAGACGACGGTGTACTGGGGCGACGGCTACTTTCAGACGACGATCCCTTACTGGGTCGAGTTGCTTGGTCGCGCGGATGAGGACCTCGGCGTCGCGGTCGACGCGGCCGGACTCCTGGCCGGGGAGGTCTAACGCATGGGCCGCACGAATCCCACTCACCGTGATCAGCTCGATCGCTTCGAGGACGAGTGGCAGGGGTACAGGCGAAGTCTCCGACGGCGCTATCAACGCGACTTCGATGCTCTGTTCGAACATGCCAGGCAATTCGCCCACGCATCGTCCTTCCAAAATCCGACCGACCCCGATCTCGCCGTCCTGGTGTCGATACTGCTCGCCCAGGAGGTCGAACACCGCGAACTCGCCCAGGACGTCGCTGCACTTCGCGACATGATCGAGGATTCCGACGACGCCACAACTGACTGATCGTGCCGTTCGCCTTTGACTTCCGTGATGGCGACGTCATCGAGTGGACCTGCCAGGAGGCGGGGGCAGAACCCACCGTGGTGACGGAGTACCGGCCGACGACCTACGTCGCTGGTCCCGACAAGGCGCTCGCGGGACTCCGTGCAGCGCTCCGACGCGATCCAAAGATCACAGCGATGAATATCGAGCATCATTTCACGAGCCTTCGGGATCGCGAACGTGAGCGCGTCCTCCGGATCGACCTTGAGCGGATGAGCGACGTGCACTCATTCGCACGCGAGGTACGTGGTGTCCACGAGCAGGGGGATCTCGCACCGGGGACACTGAGACTCTTCAACGTCGACCTCGACCCCGGCTTTCGGTACTGCATCGAAACTGGAACCGACCCAACCCCCGAGGGAGAACTGGAGACGCTCCAGATCTGCATCGGCGAGAAACACCTGGCCGACGAGCGAGTTACGCGACTCGCAATCGACGACGAGATCGTCGAGGGCCAGCCCGACGATGTACTCGAAACCGTAGCTGCGTCACTCCGCGAGGTGGACCCCGATGTTCTCCACCTCAGTCACGGCGACCTCGTTCCCCTCCTCGAGGAACGCGCGGTCGATCGCGGCCTCGGCGACTTCGCCCTCGGTCGCCGCGACGGCTGGACGCGACTCGCGGGCGAGAATACCTTCGAGAGCTACGGGCAGGTAGGGCACTCGCCGGCTCGCTATTCCGTCCCGGGGAGAGCGATCGTTGATGACTCTGCGAGTTTCCTGCTCGACAAGTCAGGCATCGCGGGCATACTGGCGCTGGTCGAGGTATCGAAGCGACCCCTCCAGGAGGCCGCGCGCGCGAGTATCGGCACCGTGCTCACTTCGATGGAGATCCGTACCGCGATGGATCGTGACGTACTCGCTCCCTGGAACAAGTGGCGTCCGGAGGCATTCAAGGACGTCACGACACTTCACGATGCAGACCGCGGCGGGTTCACCTTCGATGCCCATGTCGGACTCCACGAAGATGTCCTGGAGGTCGACTTCAGCTCGCTCTATCCCAAGATCATGTGCACGTACGACGTGAGTCCGGAAACCGTCAACTGCGAGCACCACCCGGTCCGCGAGGAGGTCCCCGAGATCGGGTACACGGTCTGTGATCGCGACGGATTCCTCGGGGAGGTCCTCACCCCACTCCTCGATCGCCGTGATCGAGAGAAGCGCCGGCTCGCCGACATGGACGATCCCGACGAGGTCAACGAGGCCGCCGAGGGGGTTTCGGACGCGATAAAGTGGATCCTCGTCTCTTGCTTTGGGTACCAGGGCTACCGGAATGCGAAATTCGGCCGGATCGAAGCACACGAGGCGATTAATGCCTATGCCCGCGACTGCATGCTCACCGCGAAGGAGTATTTGGAGGAGGCCGGCTGGCAGATCGTCCACGGCATCGTCGATAGCCTTTGGATCACGGCGTGCGAGGACGTGGATCCGACCCCGATCGAAGAGGTGTGTGCGCGCGTTACCGACGACGTACAGATCGCGCTCGAGTTCGAGGGCTACTACGACTGGGTGGCGTTCGTGCCCCGACGCGAGCGTGCGGGGAGCGCCCTCACGAAGTATGTCGGCAAGAAACGGGAGGGCGGGTACAAGGTTCGGGGTGTCGAGGCCCGCCAGCGGAGCACGCCACCGTTCGTTGCCGCCGTCCAACGGGATCTATTCGATGTCGTTGACCGTCATCGCACGCCGGACGCCGTGTGTGGTCGCCTCCGGCGCCATCTCGGGGTCCTCCGGCGGGGTGGAGTCGATCCCGACGACCTCCTGATCAGAAAGCGCGTCTCGAAGCGGCTCGAGGAGTACACCCAGGCCACTCACACGGTCGCCGCGCTCAAGCGAGGCCGTGCCCACGGCCTGTCGTATCGTCCAGGACAGTCAGTGCAATACGTGGTAGTCGCCGACGATGCAAGCCGAACTATGGGACGCGTCCGCCTCCACTTCGAGGAATACACGGACTACGACGCCGAATACTACGCTGACCTCCTCGTGCGAGCGGCTACGAGCGTAGTATCGCCGTTCGGATGGACCGAGCGGGATGTCCGTGATGCCCTCCGCGAGGATCAGTCGGTCGAGCTGTCAGCGTTCACAGACTAACGCGCTCAGGTTTCGGCGATAGCCCAGCCTTCGCCATCACCTTCGAGAACACCCTTTTCGGCGAGGCGTCGCAGGCGGTCGCTCACAATTGGGGGTGGAATTTCCAACGAATCGGCGATCGCTTCGACATCGTCACGCCCGTCGGCGATCGCCGCGGTGATTTCAGCGTCGATGTATTCCTCTGTATCGAGGTGGTCAGAGAGTCTCTCGAGGGCGTTCGACATCCGGCCTTGCACCCAGCGCTGGGCGAGCGAGAGTTCTCGCTCGAGGTCGTCGAGTTCTGCGAGTTCCGCGGCGAGATCGGAGACTGCCTCGGTGTCGATGTCGTCGTCGAGATGGCCATTTCGGCTAACCTCGACGGTGACGTGCTGACAGGATCGGGAGAGGTCGAGACTTGGACTCGCGGGGTAGGCACTTTTCATTCCGACGCCGTGTGGTGCGACCGTAACTTCGAGGCGGAGATTCTCCGCGATATGAAAGTACTTCCGCCGCCCGTCATCGACCCGACTCTCGATGACCCCCGCGTCCTCGAGGGTACGGAGGTGATCGATAACGGCTTTTGGACTGACGCCTAGGTGTTCCGAGATCTCCGTCACATAGCACGGTTTGCGCGAGAGCAATCGCAGGATACGCCTCCGATTTTCGTTGCCGAGGAGATCCAAGAGGGCGCCGGCGTCCATCGCAAGTACACAACACTTAGAGATGGGTGTTCAAAAGGGTGTCTGCTCTGGCCGACAATCGACTGTCACTCCGCAGGGACTGCACACCGTCCTTCGTAAGTCACTGCGTCGATCGAATTGATACCGTCATCACCACAGACCGGGCACTCCGGGTCGGGTTCGAGCTGAACCTCGTCGACCCGCATCCGTTCGGCATCGTACGCGAGGAGGCGCCCGTTGAGGGGGGTACCGTGACCGAGAAGGAGTTTCACTGCTTCCGTAGCTTGGATCGTCCCAATCGTTCCTGGAAGCACGCCGAGGACACCTGCAGTCGCACAATCGGGTACCGTCCCGTCAGGCGGTGCCTCCCGGAAGAGACACCGGTAGCAGGGCGATCCCTCCGCGAACGTCGTGACCTGCCCTTCGAACCGGAAGACCGCGCCATGCGAATACGGAATGCCGGCGATCGTACAGGCGTCGTTGACGAGAAATCGCGTCCGGAAATTGTCCGATCCATCGACGACGATGTCGTATGCGGCGATGAGGTCGCGAACATTCTTCGGCGCAAGACGTGTTTCGTGGGTCTCCACGGCGATGTCCGGATTGCGAGCAGTCACGAACTCGCACGCGCTCTCAACCTTCGGACGGCCGAGATCAGCCTCGGTGTGCAGAATCTGACGCTGCAGGTTGGATCGTTCGACGACATCGTCGTCCACGATCCCGAGCTGTCCGATGCCGGCACCCGCGAGATAGGCAATGACCGGCGATCCCAGTCCGCCGGCTCCGATTACAAGGACGCTGGCGTCCAACAGGCGAGCCTGTCCTGCTGGCCCGACATCGTCCATGACGATCTGGCGAGAATATCGATCGAGACCTGTTGGGTCGAGATCGAGGTCCACCATCATCTAACCGACGGGTCCCCGATGAGTTAAGCGATCGGTTCCACGAACTGGTTTCGACCGGTTTTAGCCGACACGCTCGTATCAGAATGCATGAACTCCCTCGTCGACGCTCTGAGCAGAGACATCCCACCCGACGAGCTAACGCTCTTCGCACCTGGTAATCCTCCCGCATCGTATACTCGTGCGGAATTCGTCGAAATGGTGTGGAAGACGGGAAATCTTTTCCGTCAACTAGGGGCACACGAGGGATCGGTGGTCGCAGTCGCACCGGATACCTCCGCGGCTGTGCCACTTGCGATCGTCGGAGGGTTCCTGAATGGGGCGACCGTACACGTGGACCCACCGAACGATGTCGAAGCCACGCTTCTCGTTGCACCCGGTACGCAGATTCACCAGTACAACCTTCCCCCGGGGGCCCAGTGTATCGCCCATACGGATTCCACAAATGATCCCGCAATTCATTCCTTTGCAGAGAGTGTGTGGAGCGAAAATCCGTTCTTTCCCCACGATCGCATTTTCGCTGATACCTGTGCCCTAGCGGATACCGTATATCGATTCGAGCATGGCGAGATCGTGGACAGAGTTGTCGGCGTTCTCGAATCTGGCGCGATCGAAGCAGGGGACGAAGTGGTAGTTCGAGCCCCCCTTTCAGATATCCGTACTGTGATTGCTGGGCTAGTGGCGCCGCTCTATGCCGGGGCAGCAGTCAGGTTTCTCGAGGAGGACCCATCGGAACAGCACGAAGGGGACGTGGCAATCGTCTTATCGAGAACGTCCACTCCCGAACCGAAGCACCTCTCGCTCGATCAAGTATGACGTCTGATCCAGACGGCTTCGACAATAGGGAAATCGGACCACAGTCTGTCAGAGGAATACTGCCGAACCGAATCATCAAACGGGAGATGGTCTCACTGTGATTAGCTTTCCTCTCTCGCACGTTCGATCGCTTCGAGCGCGCTGGGATTCTCCATCGAGGAGAGGTCGCCCGGGTCCTCACCACGATACACGGCCCCAATTGCCCGCCGTACGATCTTACCTGATTGAGTCTTTGGGAACTCGGTGACAAAGCGGATCTCCCGTGGGCGGAATGGTTTGCCGAGTGCCTCACCGACCTGCGCTCGGAGCGTTTCGCGGAGTTCGCCAGAGGCCTCGACGTCGGGTTCTAGGACGACGAACGCGACGACTGCTGTCCCGGTCGTCTCATCGGGGACACCGACAACTGCTGCTTGACTCACTGTTTCGTGCTCGATTAAGGCGCCTTCGACCTCGGCGGGCCCTACTTTCCTGCCGGCGACGTTCAACGCGTCGTCAGCGCGTCCGTGGAGGAACCAGAACCCGTCCTCGTCGACTTGAGCCCAATCTCCATGATCCCAGAGATTTTCCCACGTCGACCAGTACTCTTCGAGGTAGCGCTCATCGCCCTCCCAGAGAGATTTCGTCAGTGAGGGACAGGAATCTCGCGCGACGAGGAATCCCCGTTCATGTGACGCCACCACAGAATTGCCGTCACTATCTACTACGTCGACGGCCATTCCGAGGCCAGGACCGCCGAGTGTACAGGGTTTCAGTGCTTGGATCGGCAGTGGCATCAGGAAGCACCCGCAGATCTCCGTGCCTCCGGAGATATTTATGATTGGGCACGTCCCCCCACCGACAACGTCGTAGAACCACCGCCAGGACTCTGGGTCCCAGGGCTCGCCTGTCGACCCGAGAATGCGGAGACTCGTGAGATCTACACTCCGGACCCAGTCTTCTCCCTCCTCCCGGAGGGCGCGGATAGCCGTCGGTGAGACTCCGAAGACCGTGAGATCATGTCTGTCGATCATCTTCCAGAATCTATCCGGCTGGGGATAGTCCGGTGCACCCTCATACATGAAGACTGTCCCCCCGAAGTGGTGATTGCCGATGAGCATCCACGGGCCCATCATCCACCCGATGTCGGAGACCCAGAAGAAGCGATCCGCGGGCTTGTGATCGAACCCGAAGTAAATCTCTTTTGCACACTGGACAAGCACGCCAGCGTGAGTGTGGATAATCCCTTTGGGCCTTCCGGTCGTCCCCGAGGAGTAGAGCAGCATTGATTCCTGACACGAGTCCAGCTGTCGCGTGTCATACTCTACGTCACAGTGGGTTACCGCCTGTTTCCAGGACTGGTCTCGTCCGTCCTGCCACTGGATTTCGACCTGAGGGGCTCGGTCCGCGAATCGTTCGTATACGATCACGTGCTCGACTGTGTCCGTATCCGCAATTGCTGCATCAGCAATATTTTTTAGAGTGATTGGGTCACCACGACGGTAGAACCCGTCACCGGTGAATAGTACCGTAGGTTCTGCATCAGCAAGTCTCGTGGCGACCGCGTCACGTCCGAACCCCGAAAAGATCGGAACCGCGATCGCTCCAACCTTGAAACAGCCATAGAGAATGGAGACTACCTCTGGGACCATTGGCATGTACAGGCCAACTGTATCTCCCACCCCAACGGCGCGAGATTCGAGAGCATTCGCGACCTGATTTGCCTCTCGATGCAGGTCGTGGAAGGTGATCTGTCTGACATCCCCTGGCTCACCTTCCCAGATGCACGCCACAGTATTTCGGGTGGCGTTATCCAGCGTCGCGTGGCGATCAAGTACGTTGTGAGCGAGGTTAATCTGACCGCCGGGGTACCACTCCGAGAACTGTGGCCCCTCGTCATTGTTCCTGACCCGATCGTAGTCTTCGAAGAATTCGATACCCAGATAGTCCACTATCTCGTCCCAGAACCACTCAATACCGGAGGGTTCCCCTTCGACCGCACCTGTTGTCCGATCGATCAAATCATCATAGGTATCGATATCATAGTTTTGCATGAACTGCCAGACATTCGTCGATTCAACGAACGAACGACTGGGCTCGTGAACGACCTCATCCAGGTCACCGAGCACTGGCATGTGCCATGGTATGATGGCTCACGACAAAAGCACTTGCGTGGGCAAGAACCCCTGCTACAGAATCTCACCAGGTATCGTTGTCACTAATTTGACAAGAGAGATGGGCATCCCTTCTCGTACTATGGTGGTCTGTTGAATCGACCAAACACGAGAAATGGTCCTGCAAACCCTTTTTGTCCGGGGCAGCGAACCACTACCCATGTATGTACGGGAGGCGCGAAACCGCGACGAGGCCTGGTTGCTTGATCGGATCGATGAGCTGGGGGTCGACGAGGCCGCCTTCCGATCGCGGGACTATGTGATCGCGGTCGACGAGGAAACGAACGAGCGAGCGGGTTTCGGACGTATCCGGATTCACAAAGGCGAGGCACAGGAGTACTGCGAACTCACTAGTCTCGGCGTACTCAACGAGTGGCGGGGCCAGGGCGTTGGAGCACATGTCGTCGAACGGCTCGTCGAGAAAGCAGGCGATGAAGAGTTCGACCAGGTGTACACGTTCGTTGTGGAACCGGAGTACTATGAACAGTTTGGCTTCGAAGGTGTCAGCACTGAGGACTTGCCTGAGCCGCTCACTGATCGATTTATGGAGAAGCAGGAGACTGTGAATACGGATATTGTTCCGCTCAGGCTGACGGTGAGTCGCTTCCGAATGCCCGATGATTTGCGCGACGCGTTCAAAGCTGCGGGTGCGAGTGGAGGCCAGTCTGCTGAATCCGAAGAGACCCCAGAGGACTTTGGGATCGATCCCGACGAGGCCACCTATAAATACGACACTGGTAGGTAGCCCCAGCCGAGCTCGTCGCTGTAGAGGTCTCCCGACTCTACCAGACAGTTCTACGTTCTCTCGTTTCTATGGCTGGCGGACATCGATTCATCGTCCTAAAATATCTTCCAGGTTCCCCGACAGGAGAATATGTTCATTATACTTATAGCGAGGAAACCTCGCACTCCCCCGTATCCAGAGTGACCGAGAAATTGGATAATACCACTATCAGGTGGTGTGGACTCCCTCGCTCATTGTGTCACTATTGTCGTCATAGTTATTTTGGGTCGGGCTGTCCTCAGGTGAGACATGAACGTTCCAGATCGCGTGCACGTCGCACCCGTAGGATACGAAAATGACCGAGTCGTCTTACCCGCAATAGAACTCGGTGCTGATCGAATTATCCTGCTGGAATACGAGGACGAGACAGACCATCCGTCGTATATCGCGCGGATACACGAGCGACTGGACGAGGCAGGAATCCCCCACGAATGCGTGCGCTGTGATATCTTCGATTTCTACGGTTCGATTGGCGCCGTTGCCGAAGCGGCGACCCGCTATCGTGATGAGGATGTATACGTCAATCTCGCATCCGGAAGCAAGATCACAGCAATCGGGGGCATGATCGCGTGCATGGCAACGGGGGCGACACCCTACTACGTCAGGGCGGAGCGATATGCTGCTGAGACGGAGTGTGATGTAGCTGAAGGAGTTCGGGATATCACCGAACTTCCTACGTACCCCATGGAGCATCCAGATCGCCAACACGTGGCTGTTCTCGACTACCTAGACGAAGAAGACGGCGCACGAAAACGTGATGTTATCGAATTCGGTATCGAGGCAAACCTCCCGTTCATCGCCGACCACGATGCGGCCAACGCGAAGAGTGAATACCGTCTCCTCGATAGCCATATCGCCCGTCCGCTTGAAGCTCGTGGTGATATCACCATTGAGGATGTTGGTCGATCGAAACGACTCCGTCTTACTGAGGCGGGCAGAAATACTCTCCGGGCCTTCAGCTATCTTCTCGAAGACGATCCAGGTGCTGGGACTGACTTCACTGCGTATCCGAACGATTAACCAGTCCCGTTTCTCATCGATTCAGTAGTGAGTGTCGGCAGCCCGATGTCCCCCATCCGAAATGCCCATCCAGGAACAGTAATTGCAGTCGCTGTTGTCGTAGGATACCTGCTCTTTCTTGGAGGGAGCGCCGCCTTGGCACCCCCCCTTGAACAGCCTTCAGACTCGGTCCCCGGCAGTTCGATCGCGAATGTCTCGGACGACGAGCGGGCAACGCTCGTTGGGCTGCAAGGCCCCTTCCGAGATAGCAAGGGTCACGCCGTTCTCGTGGGTGGTGACGGATCGATTCTCTGGAGTAGCCCGGAGACGTGGGCTCATTTCGACGTATCACCCCTCGATGAGGGACGGATACTTTCAACGTTTCTCCGGCGCGATGCACTCGACTGTGGGCCCTATGTGCCACCGTGTGATAGAACAGGATTTCGTATCTTCGATCCCAACCGGACGAAACCGATCGTTCGTGAATGGACCTACCCCGTACGCAACCATCTCAACAGTGAAGTCCACGATGCAGAAGTGCTCCCGAACGGGAACGTCCTCGTCGCGGGAATGGATCGAGAACGGGTGTTCGAGGTAGATAGTACGGGAGACATCGTCTGGGAATGGCGTGCGTCAGAGTACTATGATGCCCCCGACGATCCGACCCGGACTGACTGGCTCCACATCAACGATGTCGATCGCATCGGTCCCGACCGCTATCTCGTATCAGTCAGGAATGAGAACCAGCTCGTGATTCTTGAGCGCGGACAGGGAGTTGTCGATGTCATCAACGAAGACGGCGATCCGGATGTGATCTACGAACAGCACAATCCGCAGTGGCTTGGTGATGGAAACGTTCTCGTCGCCGACTCCGGGAATGACCGAGTCGTACAACTTCAGGAACGAAATGGCACCTGGGAGGTCGCCTGGGAGATCCACGCTGTCGGCGATATCAATTTACATTGGCCACGTGACGTCGATCTTCTCCCGAATGGGAATCTCCTTATCACGGACAGCTTCAACCACCGTGTCGTAGAGTTCGATCGTGCGAACGACAGCGTGGTCTGGAGCATCTCCCCCGGCGAAATCCCGTACGAGGCAGATCGTCTTCCGGGTGGTGAGTACCCGCCAGGTATCCTTGACCGCCCGTCGAACGGTAATCTCCTCGGAAACGTCTCGGTCTGGGATTCCGACCGTATCACTATCCCGGGCTTTACCCTGTTATACGGGGCAATTAGCGCGTTCATCGCACTCCCATACTGGATCTCTCAATGGCACCTGGTCGGCCTCGTCGTGACACTGATCGTTGCCCCTGTCGGGCTAGTGTGGGCTCGAGTAGGTGGATCTCATCGAAACTGAAACGGCGTGTATTGCTTTCACGATGAGCAATCCTTTTCCCCTCAACGGACACGTCTCGTGACGATGTCCCCCTTTGTGACGCCGCCAGCGGCGGAACGTGGTGATCACGTTGCCGTTATCGCCCCATCCAGCGGTGGCGCCGCGACAGCACGTCACGTGCTCGAACTCGCCCTCGATCGACTTCGAACGTCATTCGATCTTCGACCACGTCTCCATCCCACCGCGAGACAATCCGACGAGTATCTGCGTGACCATCCCGAAGTTCGGGCGGCGGCTATTCACGAGGCTTTCCACGATCCCGATGTGAGTGCTATCTTCGCCACGATCGGTGGGATCGCCACC
>CAZEDI010000028.1:0-27091 GCA_964510865.1 uncultured Halobacteriales archaeon | reverse complement strand
AGGAATGTGCGAGTTGGTCGAGGGCAGAAGCAACGTAGTAATCCGTCCAGATGAGATCGTTGTCCATCGCGAATTCAGTCGGTCGCACGAAACAGCCGTGTGTTACCATGCCGAATCGTGGATCGTCAGGGTCAGTAACGAGGTAGTTCTCGACCACGGAGTCGAGGATTGCTTCCCCCGTCCGTCTGAGCGAGGCGACGCGTTCGTCCTCCCCACTCAGTTGCGTCAGGCCGTACAACGTCAACCCGGCCGCACTGGTGTCACGCGGTTCCTCCGGGATTCCCGGCGCCTCGAAGTCCCAGTACGGGACGAGGTCGTCTGGAGCCTTCGCCACGTAGTACTCGACACAACGTTCGAGGGTGTGGAGATACCGTTCGGCTCCAGTTTGATCGTAGGCCAGACAGAGGCCCGCGATATTCCAACCGACACCGCGAGCCCAGCAACTTTCGTCGGAGTGTGCGAGGTGATTGTACAACCTCAGGACGTCGCCTGTATCCGTATCGAATTCGGCCAGATTTCGAATCCCCCCGTCGTCCCGGATGTATAGATCGAGGTGACGGTCCGCGTGTGAGATCGCGACATCGCGGAACCGTGGATCGTTCGTCTCTTCGTAGGCCCGCCAGAGGACCGCCAAGGCGGTGTAGATGCAATCCACGGCACTTGTGTGCGTACTCGGATCGTCGTTCGTGTGATCTCCGTGCCCGTCGGATTCCGGGTCGTGAACGTCGAATTCTTCGGGACCAGCGACGGGGTAGGGGCCGAGCGGAATCTGCCGCGAGCGCTCGTCGTACATTTCGACCATCGTGTCTGCCGCGGTGAGGCCGTAGCCGAAGAGGGTCCGATCGCCGGTTGCCTCGTATCCCCGGAATCCAGCGTAGTTCAGATTCATCCCCCCGAACATCGATTCGACGACGCCATTGTTGCGGACGACCGTAGCATGGGAGTGCGCCGCCTGCCCGAGGCGGTCCCGGGCGGCTGTCGACTCCGCGTGCTCGTACGCGATCCAGAGCAGTCCGACCCAGTGGCCACCCGCCCAGTTCCCGTCCTCGAGGGTCTCCCAGGCCCCAGTCTCCGGATCGGCGAAGTAGGGGAACTGCTCACCAGTCACCTCGAGCGTCCGGTCGACGCGGGTAAGCATCGCCGAAAGGGCGTCTGATACCTGCGTCTGTGTGAGCGTGCTATCGTGCTCCATATACTGGCATTTCGTAGTGATGGGTTAAAGATTCGGTTGAGGGTGACGATCCCGGGACACCCCACTGCACCCGGTCGGACGGGGAAGGTTCTTGTCGGCTCGGAACGACCCACCAGTGATGACGGAGACAGCCATCGTCACCGGCGCCAGCGGCGGTATCGGCCGGGCGTGCGTCGCCCGCCTCGCACCGGATCACGACGTGCTCGTTCACTACCACAGCGACGAGGCGGGCGCGGAAACGGCGGCCGCGACGGTCAGGGAGGCTGGCAACGACGCACTAACGCACCAGTGTGACTTGGCCGTCGCAGATTCGGTCGAGTCGATGGTGGACCGAACGGTCGACGAACTCGGCCCTGTGAACGTCCTCGTCAACAACGCGGCGGTGTTCCTCGAGCGCGACCTCGAGACGATCACGATCGAGGAGCTCGATAGACAGGTCGCCGTCAACCTCAGTGGAACGCTCTACTGTACGAAGGCCGTCCTCCCCTCGATGCGGGAAGTCGACCGGGGCCGAATCGTCACCGTCGCATCGACGGCGGGTACGCACGGAAGTCCAACCGATCCGACCTACGCCGCAACCAAGGGCGGAGTCATCGCGCTCACCCGCTCAATGGCGAAACAGTACACGGAACAGGGCATTCTCTCGAACGCCGTGGCACCGGGTCCTGTCGCAACGCCGATGCAACGCGAAGAGCGCCGGCCGAAATTGCGCGATGACTCGCCGATCGACCGGCTGGTCGAACCGGCGGAGGTCGCAGACGCGATCCGTTTTTTCGTCGATACCGACGCCACGTCTGGGCGAGTACTCGAGATCGACGGTGGACGCATCATCTGAGCGACAGAGTGCCAGTGATGGAAGCACGGTGTCCGCGACGAGTCTGAGGTTGAATCGACTGACACACCGATGTTCGTCGAATAGCGGTGGGAGAGAATGTAGAAGAGACCGGTGCGTCAGTTGACCGCGAACGCGTTGGTCAGGTAGCGGCGGGCGACCATGTACAGAGCCGTTGGTGGCGCACCGATGAGCAGGACGGCGGCCATGAGTTCGGCCCAGTAGGTCGTCTCCCCACCGGCCGTCACGACGAATAGGTGGACGACGGCCGGTCGTGGTCCGGTTCCCGTGGTCAGCAGGTTCGAGAAGAGGAAGTCGTTCCAGCCGGTCAGGAACGCGAGGAAACCGACGGCGACGATCGCCGGCAGCGAGAGTGGCAGGATTACCCGGCTGAACGCGGTGAATTGCGTACAGCCGTAAACCTGCGCTGCCTCCTCCAGATTGGCCGGTAGTTTCTCGAAGTAGTCCCGGAGGATCCAGATCGCAAAGGGCGTCACGAAAACCTGGTAGGCGATCCACAGGCCCGGGATGGTGTTCCAGAGGCCGAGGTCATTCCAGATGTCCGTGAGCGGGATGACCAGCAGGATGTAGGGGAACAGGAGCGCGAGTACGATCGTGTAGAAGGCGATCTCCTTGCCCGGAAACTCCTTCCGGCCGAACACGTAGGCGCCGGGGATCGTGATCATCAGCGACAGGATCGCCGTACCAGTCGCGATGAGAGCGCTGTTGGTGAGCGGCCCCTGAAGCTCGTTGAACGCGCGCATCCACGGTTCGAAGGTGATCTCGCTCGGGATCCAGACCGGGGAGCCGTAGAATTCGGCCGGGGTCCTGAACGAGACGCTGATCGCATAGAGGAAGGGGAGCAGCGCCATGCCGAGGATGACGAACAGCAGGCCGTACTTGATCGCGGCGAACGTCCAGTCACGCTTCGTGTAGACCTTCGTCGACATCAGTTGCTCACCCCCCTGGCACGCTGGAATTCACGGATGAAGATGAACGCGAACGCCGTCGTGATGACCAGAAGGACCATCCCGATGGCGTACGCGATGCCCATCGATCCGTCGTTGTAGGCGAAGCGGTACAGCAACACCGCGAGGATGGACGTGTCGTATCCCGGTCCACCGCCGGTCAGTTGCAGGGGCTGGGAGACCTTGACGAGGTTCCAGATGATCCTGATGCTCACGACGATCAGGATAGCGCTCTTGATCTGGGGGAAGGTCACGTGCCGGAACCGTTGCAGACGACTGGCGCCGTAGATACGTGCCGTCTCGTAGTGGGTGTCCGGGATGTTTTCGAGGCTAGCCAGGATGATGATGAACATGAACGGCCAGAACGTCCAGACCATGACACCAGTTACGACCGCGAGCGCGGTCCCACCGTCGGAGCCCCAATAGATTGCCTGATCGAGAATCCCCTCGTCGGTTAGGAAGTTGAATATCGGACCGACCGAGGGGTTCAGCAGGTAGAGCCAGAGTGTGCCGGTGATGACCGGGGGCATCGTGTAGGATATCAGCATGATGCCACTCACGGTGCTCTTGAATCGCCTGATGTTCGCGACGATCAGTGCGGCGACAAGGGCGATGGCGAGTTGTGCGACCGTTCCCAGTCCGTAGAGGACCGTCACTTTGATCGAGGTGTAGAACGGCTCCCAACTGAAGAGATAGATGTAATGATCGAGACCGATCCACGTCGGATCGCCAAGGAACGGCCACTCGTGGAAGCTCATCCAGATTCCCCGCAGGAACGGTAACCACATCAACACCACGAGGAAGAGGAGTGTGGGCAATAACAACAGATACGAGAATCTGTGGTCTGTGATCGTGGCTCTCAACCCGCCCAGCCGGTCGCGGAATCCACTCGCCCGGTCGGCTGACTCAGTTGCCATGGGTACCTACTCGCATTGTGTAGCGAATAATACTGGTCGTTTCGGTGTCCCGGTTCAGAGGAGCTGGTCGCGAACTTCCTGGGCGATGTCGTCACAGGCCTGCTCGGGCGACTTTTCACCCTGAAGCGCCTGCTGGAGGTGTGGGCCCGGGACGTTGTACTGGACCGAGACGGTCTGGGGGTGGGCGGACCACGCGAAGTCGGACTCCTCCTGCATGGTCTGGGCCACTTCGTAGAGGCCGTGACCGGTGTCGCTGGGGAATTCATCCCAGACGTCCTGGCGCACGGGGAACAGGCCGAAGTTCTCGAAGAGTCTGCTCTGGAAGTCGTAGTCCAGGAACAGCTTCATGAACTCGATCCCCGCCTGTTGCTGAGTCTCCCACTCGTCCTCGTCCTCCCCCTCTGGCGGACGTGTGATGGCGAGACCGTACGGCTGGACGACGCCGCGCTGACTGTTGTCACCGAGCCATTGTTCGCCCCATCGGACGTCCCCGCTTTCCATTGCGTCCGGCATCTGATCCAGCATGTCCGGGTGGTTCAGGAAGTCTCCAGTGTTGATGCTCGTTCGGCCGGAGGCAATCTCCTGAACCATCGCCTCGTCGTCGTGACTCGGGGTACCCGGGCTGGAGAGCTCATGTTCAGTGTATATCGCCACGTAGTCGGAAACGGTTTGCTTCCACACGTCGTTGTCCCAGTTCGTGTCCGACCAGTCTTCGTTGAGGAAGAGCCCGTCCTCGCCGCCGTTGGAGACGGCCATTGCCGTGAGCAGACAGTCGGTGACGTCGTACATCGTCCCGTGGATTTGCATTCCGAATTCCCCGGGCCCGTCTTCTTGCAACGTCGTCGCGATGTCGATGAGCTCGTCGTAACTCTCCGGCGGGTATCGATCACGGCTGACGCCCGCCGCATCGAAGTGATCCAGTCGGGCTACGAACGGAACCTGCACCAGGAACCCGAACGGGAGGTGGTACACGGTGCTGTCGAAACCGCTGTACTGGGTCTCCAGCCTGGGCATCATCCAGTCGATTGCGCTCAGCAACTCGTCGCTGAACTCGTCGCGGTACTCTTCGAAGGGCACCACCCAGTCCCCGTCGACGAACTGGCCGTCCCACGTCGTCACGGAGTCGAATACCGGTGGATAGTTGCCCTGTGCGAAGTTGTTGCGCCAGGTGGCGCCGATGACGTTGCCGTACCCAGACCAGTTGACGTTCATCGTCGCGCCAGTCTGGTCTTCGAACTGGTTCACCAGTTGCTCGCTCACGGCCCGGGCGGCTCGTGACTGCACGTTCATCTGGTTCCAGTAATCCATCTCGACGTCACTGAAGTCGGTGTCGTCACTAGCAGTGCTGGTGGCGGTGCCGCCATTACCAGCGGGTGTATCGCCGTTTCCATTGGCCGGTTCGTCCGTGGGCGTCGCGTCGCCGTCACCCCCACATCCCGCGAGCGCCAGGCCAGCGATGCTGGCACCGGTCGTCTTAATGAATGGTCGGCGTCCGACGCCACTGCGGTTGCTGCCGTTTCGGTTGTTATCGTCTGCCATGGAGACTAGCCTGTCAAAGCCAACCCGGGGGAAGTACAAATAATTTTCGTGTAGAATCGAAAATCGAGAATTTTCCGGATAGAAACGATTTACGTCCAGTTCAATGCATATAGCACCGTACTATTGGTCTGAATATTGTTGACAATCCAACTCGAAGTCACCGCTTGCACCACATTGAACCCCCACAATTATGACCCACTCTAGCGTTGGATTCGGATGATGACGTCCACACTGAAGTCGCGGCTCGATAGCGGTGAAACCGTCGTCGGGACCTTCCAGCTAATCGGTTCCCCGGTGATCTCCGAAATAATCGGTCAAGCCGGTCTAGATTTCGTTGTACTGGATCAGGAACACGGTTCCTTGACCGCAGAAACGTGCCATGGGCTGGTCGCGAGTGCGTCTGTCGGTGGAGCCCATTCGGTAATTAGAGTGCGTGAGAACTCTGGACCCGAGATCCAGCGGGCCCTCGACCTGGGTCCCGATGCGGTCGAAATTCCACAGATCGAGAACGCTCGCGCAGCGAAGGAAGCCGCCGCGGCTGCCCGCTTCGATCCGATCGGCGAGCGTGGATTGTCTCCGTACGTCCGCGCAGGCGAGTACATGGGCGGAGACGAATACACCAGCCGGCAGAACGAGGAGGTCGCCGTCATAGGCCACATCGAAGGCGAGGCAGGCGTCGAGAACCTCGACGAGATCATGGCGGTCGAGGGGATCGATGTCTTGTTCCTCGGCCCCTACGATCTCTCGCAATCGCTCGGCATACCGGGACAGGTACACGACGATCGTGTCGTCGACCGCATGGAGGAGGTCTGTGAGCGAGCGGCGGACGAAGGGTTAGTTGTCGGCGCGTATGCGGACGATCCGGCGATGGCAAACCGGTGGATCGAGACCGGCGTTCAGTACGTGGCCATCATGGTCGATGCACCGCTCTTCCATCAACGCATCGCGGAATTGGTGGCCGGAGTCGATAATACCGACCGCAGCTCAACGCACCCGCGGAATCGTGAGTGAGTGCATTACGCATACACCGGAGTTATTGCATCATGCTTACATCGCCCCCCGGCTGACCACTCCCCTTATGTCGTCGTGGTCACACCCATCGAACGACGATGACAGACCGAATCGACACGGCCGAGCTTTGTGACCGCTACGGTGATGTCTACACCGGCGCCCTGACCGACGTCCTAGATGAGCGGGGCTATATGGACCAGACACTCCCTCCATCGATAGAGCCCCTCGACGACGGTCTGCGGACGGCTGGCATCGCCTATCCGGTGGTCGGTCGACCGAACCGGGACGTCGACGAGGATGCGAACATCCGGAATCTCCTTGAGATGTTCGGCGACGCACCGCCGGACTCGGTCCTGCTCTACGAGACGAATGCAGAGCGCTCGGCACAGATCGGCGAACTCTCCGTCACCTCACTGAAGGCACGCGGTTGTCGAGGCGCAGTCGTCAACGGTGGGGCACGCGACGTGCCAATGATCCTCGAACGGGAGTTTCCAGTCTTCGCTCGATACAACACACCCGCGGACGCAGTGCCGCGGTGGGAGATCCTCGATTGGGGCGTCGAGACGGTTGTTGGTGGCGTCCAGGTCGCCCCGGGCGACGTAGTCGTCGGTGACCTGGACGGTGTAGTCGTGGTGCCGGAGGGGGTCCGGGAATCGGTACTCCGCGAGGCCGAGGCGATGGTCGCTCGGGAGAACGACGTCCGTCGCGCCGTCCGGGACGGGGCGATGCCGATAGATGCCTACGAGGAGTACGGCGAGTTCTGAGCCGACACTCCCAATTCATGCTGCTCGCTGGCCACGCGGGGGCTGTGCTGTCGGACGTCCAGGGGACTCGGAGAACCGTCGGTGAGGTCGGTGGAGTGTCGGCGACCGCTCAGGTGTCGTTCGCGTCGGTGATGGCCTCGATCTCCGCCTCGTCGTAGCCGAGTTCGGAGAGAACCTCCTCTGTGTGTTCACCGAGTTCTGGTGGGCGCTGGGTGACCGCCTCCTCCGTCTCGGACATCGACACGGGGAAGCCGGTCGTCTTGAAGGTTCCACCCTCAGGATGCTCGACATCGATGAGCATACCATTGTGCTCGATTTGTGGGTCCTCCCCGACCTCGCCCGGCCCGGTGACTTTGACGGCCTGGATGTCCGCCGCCGCGAGGACGTCGACGAGTTCGTCGACGTCCCACTGCCGCGTTTCGGCCTCTATGGCGTCGTGGATTTCGTCGCGATGCTCGTACAACTCGGCGTCGGATTCGTACGTGTCGAGTTGATCCTCGATGTCCAGCGTTTCCGCGACGAGGTCGAGTGGTGAGTAGCCCAGCGCGAGATAACTATCGGCAGTCTCGTAGATGCCGTAGGGCGGATTCAGCAGGTGATGGCCGTGGTTCTTCTCACCGCGGGCGAATTCTTTGTCGGTGTTGAGGGCGTAGGTAATCTCCTGACACATGAAGTCGACGGCGGAGTCGAGGAGACTCGCCTCCAACTTCTGGCCCTCGCCCGTCCGCTCGCGGTGGAACAGGGCAGCCACGGTGTAATAGGCGATGAGGGTCGCCGAGTGTTCGTCGACGAACACCGTTCCCCCGGGCGTCGGTGGATCGTCCCGCCTTCCCGTGAGAGCGGTCAGCCCCGTCATTGCCTGATAGAGCAGGTCCTGGCCCGGTCGATCGACGTACGGGCCGGAGGAGCCATACGCTGAAGCTGAAACGTAGATGATGTCCTCGTTTACCTCTGTGACGTCCTCGTAACCTAATCCGAGACGTTCCATCACGTCGGGTCTGAAGTTCTCCATCAACACGTCGGCCGAAGCGATGATGTCCATGACGGCTTCATGGCCAGCCTCGCTCTTTAGGTCGAGCGTCACGCTCCGTTTGTTTCGATCCTTCGCGAGAAATCCGGGGGCCCACCCGTCGAAGAATTCGCCGGCAAAGGCAACCTGGCGCTCCGGTTCGCCGTGAGGTGGTTCGATCTTGATGACGTCGGCGCCCATGTCACCGAGTTTCTGGCTCGCCCACGCCCCCTGCATCAACTGAGTAAAATCGGCTATCGTCACGTCTTCCAATATCTGCTGCATGGGTGTTGACCACATACCTGGCGGCTAAATATCCATCGGTTTCACCGACCTCCACCCCCGTTGGAAACGGCCTCCGGGGCATACTTTGAATACGAGGGATGGTCTCAAACCAAGCAATGACCCCCGAACCATTGACACTCACCGCCGTCCTTGAGCGAGCGAGGGGACTGTTCCCGGACTCCACCGTCGCAACGAGGCGGGCGGATGGTACGTGGTACGAGCTTCAGTACCGGGAGGTGTACGACCGTATCTGTCAACTTGCCCACGCCCTTGATGCTATTGGCGTGGGGGACGAAGCACGGGTGGGAACAGTCGCGACGAACCACTACCGACATCTCGAAGTGTACTTCGGGGTTCCCTGTAGCGGGCGGTCCATCCATACCGTCAATCACCGGCTCCCGGATGAGCAGTTCGAGTTCGTCCTCCAGGACGCAACTGACGTGGTGCTTTTCGTCGATCCGGAGCACTTGCCAACCGTCGAAGCCCATGCGGACGCCCTCGATTCACTCGAGGCCGTCGTCGTCCTCGATGGGACAATCCCGACGACCGACCTCGACCCAGTTTACGCATACGAATCGCTTCTCGAGGGCAGACCCACGACCTACGACTGGCCCACCCTCGACGAATATCAGCCGTGTGGCCTCTGTCACACGTCGGGGACCACTGGCGACCCAAAGGGGGTCGAACAGACACACCGGGCCATCACGGTCGCCACCCAGATGATGCTGGGCACCGACACTGTCGGGGTGGGTGAGGCCGACGTAGTCTTCCCGATCGTACCGATGTTCCACGGCTACGGCTGGGGCTATCCGTACGCCGCACTACTCGCGGGTAGTGACCTCGTCCTCGGTAACGGACACACGGACCCGACCACGATCGTCGAGAGTATCGAATCGCACCACGTCTCGATTGCCGCCGCCGTTCCGACGATCTGGATTGAGGTCGCGGAGGCCCTCGAAGACGCAGATGTCGACCTCTCCGACCTCGATCTCATCCAGACGGGCGGGAGTGCGGTCCCCGAATCCCTCATACGGACGTACGAAGCGGACTACGACGTCACGATGGTACAGGCATGGGGGATGACGGAGACCGCTCCGTTCGCGACGCTCGGATGGCCGCCGGCGACGGAGGACCTCGACGAGGACGAGCGTTTCGCCTACCGCGCGACCGCTGGCAGACCCGTACCGGGTATTTCCGTCCGGGTGCGCGACGGTACCGAGACCGTCCCTCGAGACGGTGAGACGGTGGGTGAACTCGAGGTGACCGGCGCCTGGGTGATAGACTCGTACTTCGAACGTCCGGAGGCCGACGCCGACGGTTTCACCGACGACGGCTGGTTGCGGACCGGAGACCTCGCGACCTGGAATCGGCGAGGCTACATCGACATCGTAGATCGCACCAAGGACGTCATCAAGAGTGGCGGCGAGTGGATATCGTCCATCCAACTCCAGAACGAACTGATGGCGCATCCGGCCGTTTCGGAGGCCGCGATCGTCGCCATCGATCACGAGACATGGCAGGAACGCCCTGTCGCCTTCGTGGCCGTCGATGACCGTGCCGACGTGGACGCCGAACTCCTGGAAACCCACCTGAGCGAGCGATTCCCCTCTTGGTGGCTCCCGGACAGCTACGAGTTCGTCGACTCGCTCCCTCGAACGGGCACCGGGAAGTTCGACAAGGAGCGACTGGCCGACTTGGCGAATTGATGACGATAGGTCTTCCTGCTGTCGTCGGCTTACCGGAGGCCGCTGGTCATCGGTACTGCCAATCGGGGTCTCGTTTCGAGAAGAACGCGTCCATGCCCTCTTGCATGTCCTCCATCGAGAAGAGATATGAGAGGGCGTCGATGGCCTGTTCCTCCATGCCGAGTTGGCTGTTGTATGCCTGTTTGATGACCTTGGCCGACATCGGCGAGATATCGGACACCTGGTCCACCCGCTTGGCGACGACGTCGTCGAGTTCGCCGTCGGGCGCAACCTCGTTGACCAGTCCGACGACCTGAGCTTCCGTCGCGTCCAGCGTCCGTGTGGTCAGACAGAGCTCTCGCGCGTGGCTGATCCCAATCAGCTCGGCGTATCGAACGAGCGCGACCCCAGGCGCGGCGTTGAGGAGCGCCTCGGGTTGGCGGAACGTCGAGGACTCGCTCGCGATCGTTACGTCCGCCGTAGCCGCGACTTCGCAGCCCCCACCGTGGGCGATACCGTCGACCTTGGCGATGACGGGCGTCTCGACACGCTCGAGTGCGACGGCGCGATCCAAAACGAAGCGAGCGTACTCCCTCGCGTCCCGGGCGTCTTCGAATTCGAGGTCGCTGATATCGTCGCCCGAACAGAACGCCTTGCCTCTGCCCGAGAGAACGATTACCCGGACGTCCGGGTTCGTATCGGCCGCGTCGAGGGCGTTCTCGAGTTCATCCCACGTCCGCTCAGCGAGACAGTTCAACTTGTCCGGTCGATCGAGGGTGATGTAGGTAACCTGGTCGTCCGTCTCCTCGATGATGTGCTCGTACTGCATCACCAGTGAGTTTGAGCAATACCCCTATAAAAATTCCCTCCACGTCCAACCGCGTCGAACCATACGTGCTCCCCCGGCCGAATGCCCTGTGGTTCGTCCGTGGTCTCTCAGAGCAGGCGGTCACCGTCCGTCGAGAACAGCCAGATTTTCTCCGTGTCGAAATCGACCGAGACGCGTTCGGTATCGCGACTCACGTGCTCTTGGGGGGTCACGGCCGTCATCTGCGTCCCGTCGACTTTGAGGTGGACCGAGTCCCGGGCGCCGTGTGGTTCAATGACGGACAACTCGGCATCGAAAAGCGATGAAGACTCATCAAGTTCGAGGTACTCCGGACGTACTCCGACCTCCACTCGTTGCCCAGCACTGCCCTCGTACGCGGTGGCCTGCTGATCGCTGAGCGAGAAACGGAAGAAGTCCGAAACAACATCGTAGCCGTCCTCGGATTCGTCGACCTCAGCATCGAACATGTTGGTCGATGGGGAGCCGATGAACGTTGCCACGAAGTAGTTTTCCGGTTCGTTGTAGATCTCGTAGGGCGTCCCGATCTGCTGAATCTCCCCGCCGTCCATGACAACGATCTTGTCCCCGAGCGTCATCGCTTCTTCTTGGTCGTGGGTGACGAAGACCATCGCAGTCTCGAGTTCGCGCTGAAGTTGTTTTACTTCCACACGCATCTGGTCTCGAAGGTTCGCATCAAGCGCTGAGAATGGTTCGTCGAGTAGGAAGGCGGCCGGTTCCATGACCATGGCCCGACCGAGGCTGACCCGCTGTTGTTGACCGCCCGAGAGCGCCGCCGGCTTCCGATCGAGCATTTCCTCGATGCCGAGGATCTCGGCGACTTTTTCGACCCGTTCGTCCTTCTCGGCCTTGCTCAGGTCGGTCGTCATGTCCAGGCCGAACGAGATGTTGCTTCTGACACTCTTGTGGGGGAACAACGCGATCGTCTGGAAGACGAATGCCAGATTTCGGTCTTTTGGTTTCGCGTACGTGCGCTCCTCACCACCGATGTAGATATGGCCTGAATCGGGGACATCGAGACCGGACAGACACCGTAGCGTCGTGGTCTTTCCACAACCTGAGGGGCCAAGGAGGATGACGAAGTCGGTCGGTTTGATCTCGAGGTTGATGTTGTCGCAGGCAACGATCTCCCCGTCGTTGAACGTTTTTCGAATATCCTCCAACCTGATCGTCACGTTATCCTCGTCTGTCTCACCCACGCCCATCTCAGATAGGTTCTTGTCTGCGTCCATCGACATACGCGAGTATTACGAGGTTTCCACCATAAACCTTGCCCGACCGTCCGCAGACTCCCAAAGGCTTTAGCACCATTTAGCCGTTTCACACCCATGAGCTGGGAACCAAACACCTGGCGGTACCCTCCTGAATCGATGTTTAGCCTTGAGGACCGGTCCGCGATCGTGACCGGAGCCGCGTCGGGATTGGGACGTGCGATCGCCTGTGGACTCGACGCCTGTGGCGCGACAGTTGTCGCAGCAGACCGCGACGGGGAGGGCGTACAAGAGGTCGCCGACCACCTCTCAACCGAATCTCACGCGGCCGTTGTGGACGTGACCGACATCTCGTCGTTGGAGGCGCTTCGCGCCACGACCCTCGAACGCCATGGCGATTTCGACGTGCTCTGCAACGTCCCCGGAATCAACGTTCGGAAGTCGGTCATTGATCTCAGCCCAGCGGAGTGGCATGACGTAATCGAGGTGAATCTAACAGGCATGTTCTACGCGAACAAGGTCCTCGGCGCCCACCTCGTAGAGCGTGGTGGCGGCACCGTCCTCAACATGGCCTCGGTGCGAGGAATCGCCGGCGGCACGAACCAATCCGCGTACTCCGCCAGCAAGGGAGGTGTTGTACAGCTAACTAAAGTTCTCGCCGCAGAGTGGGCTCCCGACGTCCGCGTCAACGCGCTGGCGCCTGGGTACATGAAGACGCCACTCGTTCGGGAGGCCATGTCTGATGAGGAGTGGTACGACCGAATGCGGTCGGAACACCTGCTCGACAGGTTCGGCGATCCGGAGGAGGTGGTCGGGGCGACGGTCTTCCTCACGTCCGAGGCGAGTTCGTTCGTGACCGGAACGGTCCTGCCTGTCGACGGTGGATGGACAGCGACCTGATTTACGGGGAATTCCCGGCCAGCTCGAACAGGGGCTTGATCGTCTGTCCGTGCATCGCCGCTTCAAAGATGTCCTCCTCGTCGGCGAGCTCGAACCGGTCGTCGAACAGCCGCTCGATGTCCACGTCGCTAGCCGATATGAGCGACACCGCCCGCAGGAAGTCGGCCCGGACCGCCGCGTACGAACACTGGAGGTCCACCTCGCCCCGAATGAACGGAGTGAAATCGAGCGATACGTGACCGCTCTGGCCGACGAGGACCACCTGACCACCCTTTCGAACTGCCGACGCGGCCCCCTGGAGTCCCGACTCGTGACCGGTCGCGTCGAAGACCACGTCGAAGCCCCGACCATCGGTAAACTCGTCCGTAAGCGGCTCAATAGCCTGTTCGGTGACGTTCGCGGTCTCGAATCCGAGATCTTCGGCCGCCGGCAGGCGACGCTTCGTATCCGTCTCGACGCCGGTAACGAGGACGTCCCCACCTTGCTTCCGCGCGATTTGGGCGATGAGGAGGCCTATGGGCCCGGGCCCTTCCACGAGGACTTGATCGCCCGCGGTTGTCGTCGAGTTGGTGACGACGGCTCTCGTGGCCACAGCCGTCGGTTCGGTGGCGGCTCCCGTTCGGAGAGGGACGTCCGCCGGGAGTTCGTATAGGAACCGCTCCGGCACTGCTACGTGGGTCGTGAAACAGCCGTCGTGGTGGACGCCGGTGATCGTGAAGTCGTGACAGCGATTCGGTTGTCCGGCCAGGCAGTGCTCACACTCCCCACATCCGTGATTCGGTGCCTCGGTGACCCGATCGCCGACTGCGACGGTCGTGACGTCATGACCGATCTCCACGACCCGGCCGGCGTATTCGTGTCCGATGACGCGAGGGAACGTCATAAAGTCGTAGGCGTCCTCAAACTGGTAGATCCCCAGGTCGCTCCCACAGAGCCCAGCGTATGCGACTTCGACCAGGGCCTCGTTTGGGCCGATTTCCGGAACTTCGACGTCGACGTATTCGATACTGCCGGCCTCGCCGGCCGTTTTTGCAAGTCCACGCATACCTCGACTGGCGGACCCTTCGATATTAGTCGTTCGCCTTGACGACGTTGGTGAAGACACACAAACACACGAATATAGACCACCGGTCGGCCGCCCCGATCTCCGGCCCACCTGGGCCGTCGCGAGCCGGCGGGGCACCTGAGCGAAAGAGTGAAATCAGCGACAGGCGATGTGACTCCACGCACGATGGACAGAAATCGATACTTCGAGGAGATAGAATTGGGGGAGACGGCAGTTTCGAAGGCGCGAACCGTGACCGAGGCCGACGTGGTCAACTACGCCGGCGTATCCGGCGACTTCCACCCCTACCACACCGACGAGGCGTACGCGAGTGAATCCGACTTCGGGGGTCGCATCGCTCACGGCCTACTGGTTCTGAGTATCGCGGCCGCCCTGGAGGCTCCAGAGAACGAGCACGCCTTCCTCTACGGGTTCGAGTCGATGCGGTTCGTCGCCCCAACCATGTTGGGCGACACCATCCGGGTCAAGTCCGAAGTCGTCGAGAAGACAGAGCGGTCCGAAGACCACGGCATCATCACCATCAATTTCGACGTCAAAAACCAGGACGACGAGACCGTGCTGGCCTGTGAGAAATTGATCATGGTCGAACGCGAACCAGCAGCGTGACCAACATCGGGCCCAACCAGGCAAGAGACCGTCCACTGTCACGGCTACCACATCCTCCCGAAGATGACGGCACGACGTGACTTCCTGGCGGGTGTACGGACGATCAGCCCAGCCTTGCTCGGCCTCGCTCCGTTCGGCGTCATCTGTGGCGTCTCGGCAGTCGAGGCCGGACTGTCCTCGGCGCAGTCGATGGGATTGTCGTTGTTCTTCTTCGCGGGCACGGCACAGCTTGCCGTCATCAATCTGCTCACCCAGGAAGCGGCCTGGCCCGTCGTCCTCCTCGCTGTCGTGGTAATCAACAGTCGTCTGGTCGTCTACAGCGCCTCCGTAGCACCCATCCTGGCCGACGAGTCGATATCCTGGCGTGCCGTGATATCTTACCTCATGGTCGATCACCTCTATGCGATTGCCCTCCAGGTCCACGAGGCGAACCGTTCGATCGCACTCCGGTGGTACCTCCTCGGTATTGGCCTCACGATGTGGGTCGTGTGGGTGATCACAACCGCGGTGGGGATCATGGTTGGAACGACTGCCCCGCCGGGCTGGGGTCTCGATTTGGTCGTACCGCTGACATTCAGCGCCCTCGCCGCACCACACGTACAGGACCGACGTCACGTCGTTGCCGCTCTCGTGGCCGCGATGGTCGCGGTCGCTGGCGCTGGCCTCCCAATGAATCTGGGTCTCCCCCTCGCGACGTTGATGGGTGTCGGCGTGGGAATGGGACTCGACGAGGTGGCCTCGTGACGCCCGACTCCGCGGTACTCGTCTGGGCAATCGTTGTCCTCGGTGGCGTCATCACGTTCGCGTTTCGAGGGTCGTTCGTGCTGGCAGCTGACCGACTGGGAGGCCTCCCCCCAGTTCTTGAGTGGGCACTCGGGTACGTTCCCGCAGCAGTCCTCGCCGCGTTAATTGGCCCAGCTCTCCTGGTACAGGAGGGAACCGTGGTCATCGACCCCTTCGATAGACGACTCATTGCCGGGGCGGTGGGCCTCCTCATCGCGTGGGAGACCGAGGACATCTTCTGGACCATCGTGGGTGGAATGATCGTGTTCTGGCTGCTCGGTGCCGTCCCCTGATTCCGTCCACCGACTAGTTTTATTGGGAGTGGTGCACTACGGGTGAGTGTGCGCCTGGTCCCGACCGTTGAGGTGGACAGAGTAGACTTCCGGTTCCACCGGGGCGAGACGGTCACGTTCCCGCCCCAGTTGGGAAGATTCGTCCTATCGACCAGCAGCGCAGCGGTGAGACGACGACCGCGTGCCGGAGAGTCCGGCCCAACGGGGGACGAGAGTAGTGAAGCGAATCCGACTGCGCGTCTCGAGTCACTGCCCACTCGTTCGCTCGACGATCAGTATCGACGCTGCAGCCTCGGATGGACCGTTCCCACTGGACCATCGGGGTTTCGGAGGGGGGTCGACCGGCCGTCCGAGACCGGCACATCCGGATCTCAAACATCAGTGAATGACACATGACACATCGAGCAGGTATCATTGGCGCGGGCGGCATCGCTGGCATGGGTATCCTCGGGATGCACGATGAGGAGAAAATCGGACAGACGAAGATCACCGCGAGTCACGCCGGAGGATACGCCAACACGTCCGATATCGAACTCGTGGCCGTTGCCGACGTGGACGAGAAGAAACTCGCAACCTTCGGAGATGCTTGGGATATCTCTCCCGACCGGCAGTACGTCGGCCACCAGAAGATGCTCGCGGCGGAAGATCTGGACGTGGTTTCAGTCGCCACCCCCTCGTTCCTTCATCACGACCACGTCGTCGATGCGGCCCGGTCGACGGCCGAGCCGGACGTGATCTGGTGTGAGAAACCGATCGCCTCGTCGGTCTCCGAGGCGGAGGAGATGATCGCAGTCACCGACGAGACGGACACTGAACTCGTCGTGAACCACTCGTTTCGCTTCACGGACAAGCTCCAGATCCTCCACGAGCACCTCCGGGATGGAACGCTTCTCGGGGACGTCCATTCGGTCGCCACCCAGTTCAGGATGGAATTGCTTAGGAACTCCACGCACCTGCTCGATACCTTGGTGTACCTTCTCGACGCCAGGGCCACGGAGGTGAGTGGCCACATCACCGGGGAGAACGAGGCCGTCGAGAGCTTAGACGCCGCCCAGGACGTCGACGATGCCGGTGGTGGTGGCTTCGTCGTGATGGATGATGGGACCTTCACGACCATCGACTGTACCATCCCGCGTGCCGAATCGTCGATGATGCTGAATTTCGTCGGCTCGCGGGGGAAGTTGTACATGAACAACGACGACGGTGAGTGGCGGTACTGGCGACTCGAGGACGGCGAGCACGTCGAGGAGTCGATCCCCGGGATAGATGGATCCTGGACGTGGGAGGACGATTACAAACGCTCCTTTTCGAACGCGGCGACTCACATCCAGGCGTTATTGAACGGCGAGGCGACGAACGCTTCCACTGGTTCCGAGGCGAAGCGCTCGCTCGAGATCATCGTTGGCTTCTACATCTCTCACTACACTGGTGGCGTCGTATCGATTCCGCTCGAGCCGCCGCTTCGGGATGTGGAGATTTCGTCCTGGTAGCTCAGCGATCCGCGACCACGAGAGAGGGTCAGTTCCTCCGATTTGCCGACCCTAAGACGTTGGCCGGTCCTGTGCTATCGCGGGTGGTCGCCGAATCCGTGCAGACTCATTCCGCGGCAACCGGATTGTGCAGGGTGCCGATGCCTTCGATCTCGACCTCTACCTCGTCGCCTGGCTCCAGCAACTCGGGGGGATCTCGGAAGATGCCGACGCCTCCTGGTGTCCCAGTCGAGATCACGTCACCGGGTCGGAGCGTCATGACGCCACTGACGTACTCGACCACTTCGCCGACATCGAAGATGAATTGCTCAGTGTTGGAACACTGTTTCGTCTCGCCGTTCACCCGACACGCGACATCGAGTGCATTGGGATCGAGGACGTGATCGGGCACGATGCACGGTCCCATCGGAGCGAAGGTATCGTAGCTCTTTCCGCGAAGGTACTGTCCGTCGGAGAATTGTGCGTCCCTGCCGCTCACGTCGTTGATGACCGTGTAACCAGCGACGTGGTCGCGTGAATCTACGGCGTCGATGTCGGACCCGCCGTGTCCGATGACGACTCCGAGTTCGACCTCGTAGTCGACTTGATCGATATCCTCCGGATGGACGATGGGATCCCCAGGGTTCGTGACCGCCGTCGGTGCTTTCCCGAACAGGAGTGGCTGTTCGGGAACTTCGTCGCCGGTTTCCTCTGCGTGGTCGAGGTAATTGAGTCCGACACAGATGAACTTCCCGGGACGGGGGACGGGTGCGAGGAGGCGGACATCTTCGAGAGGGATCGCTCGATCGGACGCTCCGTTGACGGATTCCTCGACTGTTCTGCAGAACGCCGCTTCAGCGAGCTTCTCAATTGAGAATTCCTCCCGCAACCCTGCGAGTGGAATCACATCGTCATCGCGCTGGACTCCCCACTGCGGGGGACTATCGGCAGTGTATCTAACGAAGCGCATCGGCTAAGGGCACAGCAAGTGGGAAAATAATCCTTGCGTTCGACTATGCGTAGGTCAGATTCACCTCGATCACGTTGGCGCTCCGCTGGATGAGTTCGGGTATCTCGTCTGTGAGCGTGTCACCGAGCATTCTGCTTTTTGGACCCGAAACGCTCACCGCAGCAATTGCTCTGTCGTCGCCGTCCGTTACTGGGGCCGCGACGCACCGCATCCCCTCGACGCGCTCTTCGTCGTCGAAGGCCACACCCTCTTCACGGATCTCATCGAGTTCTTCGTACAACTCGTCCCGATCTGTAATCGTTTGTTCAGTAATCTCAGGCATCCCGTGGTTGTCGAGCATTTCGTCGACCTCCTCCCGGGGACGGTGAGCGAGTATTGTTTTACCGAGTGCGGTCGTTTGAAGATGTACGCGCATGCCAGCGTGCGTGTCCAGTTGAACGGCGTTCGAGCCTTCGGATTTGTACAGGAACACGCCTCTTCCGTGTTCCTCGATCATCAGATTGGCGTGCTCCCCGGTTTTTTGGGCGAGGTCATCGACCTCCGGACGCGAAACAGTGTACACCTTCATCCGTTTCCTGACCTGCTCGCCGAGTTCGAGGAAACGTGCACCCACACGGTACACGCCATCGTCATTGATTAGATACTCCTCATCCTCCAGGGTTCGCAGGTGGTCGTGGATCGTACTCGTCGGCATATCGAGACGTTCGGAGAGTTCCGATACGCCCGCACCCTCGAGTTCCCGGAGGGCGTCGATTATATTGAAGGTCGTTTTCGCCGCGTTCACTGGGGATTGGGTTACTGTCATACGTTAACAAACGGTGTGGGGGAAGTTAATCTTTCCGGCGACTCCGGAAGAAGGTAGGGCCGGTGAAGGGGCGTCGGTTTCGAAATTATCGGGATCGATTTCACTGATTTCCCACAATATTCGGGTGGTTCGGTCGGTTATCATATGACTGTCTACGGGTTCATCGATCGGGATTTCCGAGGAATCAGTCGATTGATGTCGTGTTCGGTGAGATACGTTCGGATCGATGGAGGCGACGTACGAAGTTGTGTATCCGGTGATAACGGAAGGAGAGGTCAGCTTCGTATCGATACGCGTGATGTGGATACCTCGTTCGTCGCAAGATCAATACGGACCGTCACTGGACGGTTTCCTTCCGCAGATGACCGACGGTCCGTCGTCGTCGTTCGAGAACGGCTGAACTGGTCCTGGGAACGCCCTTCCGACTGTGCCAGGGGGCGATGTGGTCACGGACAAATGATAGTCGTACCCAATTCCCGTCGAACATTGAGGACGTACAGCAAATGGCCAGACGATTCTATCCAGATTTGATATGGACGAGAATCGATCGGAGGCTACTTCTCAATTCACCGTGTCCGGCGATGCCGGATACGATACGTCGAAAGAGACGCCGGGAGACTTCTGATTCGAGGCGGCCAACGTCACCGAACGGGCAATCGAGCCGCTCATGAAGGAGTTTACCCAAGGCGGTGAATGCAAGGTAATCTTCGTCACCACTGGCTACTGGCCGGGGCACACGACCGGCGCGAGGGCGACGGAACGCCGACCTGGTCGTCTAAATCGCGCAGACAGACGAGACGACGATAGAGTGCTCGTCGCTGGTGCGTTCCGGGCGAACTCCAGTGTTCTAAACCCCCTAGTACGAGCAATTCGACGCGTGTTCCGGTTGATGTACAGCGGTGGGGTCGGGTGCGAGACGTTCGTCGACGACGGTTTCTCGCTGACTGAGTCGGCCGAGGGGTTCGACGCATTCCTCGCCGGCGAGGCGTGTGAATCCGTCTTCGACATCTCCAAGCTCCGCGAGGAATCGAAAAACCGGTATCCTCCGTGCGGTTCCGTACGCCACGGATTACGACCATTATCGTGTTCGGCCTCACCGAACGAATTAATAAGGATCGTTCCTTATGGTTATCCATGCAAGAGAGCACGGGAGTGAAGTCCGATCGGACGCTTTTCGCAATCCTCGAACTTCTCCGCAACCGTGGTCCGATCCGTCTGACGGAGATTGCATCGGAACTCGGCGTCGCCAAGAGCACCGTCCACAGTCACCTTGCCGTCCTCCAGGAGCGGGACTTCGCGATCGAGACCGAAGACGGATACGACCTGGGGCTGCGGTTACTCGATTACGGGCTCGAATCCCGTAGACGGCAGGCGCTTTTCGAGTTCGGCCGCGGGAAGGTCGACGAACTTGCAGAGCAGACAGGTGAGCGGTCGTGGTGTGTCGTCGAGGAAGATGGCATGGGCGTCTACCTCTACGGGGCGACCGGAAAGCACGCCGTCAGTTCACCCGAGTACACCGGGACGCGACGTCCACTCCACCACATCGCCGCCGGCAAAGCGATCATGGCGAACTTGCCACCGGAGCGCGTGAACGAGGTGATCGAACAACACGGGATCAGGGCGGCGACGGACCACACGATCACAGATCGTGATGATCTCGACGAGAATCTCGCCGAGATTAGAGAGCGCGGCGTCGCCTATAACTTACAGGAGGGGATCCTGGGCGTGCACGCTATCGCAGCGCCGGTTCTCGACACAGACGGCTCAGTCTTCGGCGCAATTAGCATCGCCGGCCCGGCGAACCGACTCACTGAGGAACGTCTCGGCGCCGAACTTAGAGACCTCATCCGTGGTGCGACGAACGAAGTCGCCGTCAACATCCGCACGTAATCCATGGAAACCGCCGTCCGGATCGTCCCACGGACCGACGTACTGCGCCCTTGATGGGACAACAATCACGGAGGGAGAAACGCCCGGATGGCGTTTGGACGTCGGACTCTAAGGCCATCCCCTCGTCACCGAGGTGTGTTCGGTAACACCGAACGTCACGTCGGAGGGAATGCTGTCGTGGTAATTGAGTGGGGTTCCGAGGCCACATCTGCCATATCATAACATGTTTAATGTTGTTATGAGGCTAGATGAATCCACCCAGTACTGCAGGCGATCGTCAGGTCCGACAGCATTGGTCCTTAGCAGTACGGAGCAAACGGATGTTCGGTGTGGGCGAACACCGCACCGGAGGTGTAGATTAATTGATAATTGAGTAGTGATACCGAGACACACCCCGGTACATATCTAACAAGATTAATGTTGTTATGATTTCCTCCAGTGTCTATTAGAACTACAGGCGGTCCTCAAGATCGACAGCACCGACCTGTAATGGCACGGAATATGCGTGTGTTCGGTGTGAGGAAACGCGGTCTGGCGGTCGGAGATAGCCACGAGCGGCCGTCCTTTCCCCATGACGCACCGGTTGTTTCGTAAGCGGTCGAACGAGCGGACGAGCATCCAGTCCTCCGGTTTGGTGTGAGGAAACAGATTCTAGACGGACCATCGATTCCGGCAGCGAACGGGAAATACACCAAGCCGCGGGCCCCATTCTTCCTCCCGCACTGGCGACCGGCGAGGGCCGCGTCGATGACGGCGACGGCATAGTAATTAGTCCAGAAGGTGTAGTGTGCGGCGACGTATTCGCCGGATTTGTGTAACCGTTGTGTGACCATCCCGTACCGTTCGTCGACCTCGTCGAGGTTCAGGTAGTCGTCGACGAGCGAGAAGAGGACCGCGGCCCCCGTTTGTCGAAGTCAAGTCGCGGCGTCTCTCCCGACATCAAGGGATAGTAGTCTGTATCCCGTTAAAGTCGCCAAATTGATGTCCCGCAACGCGTCCGGAATGGTGGGGTCCTCGGAATCTCGGTACGGGCGATGGTCGTTGTGCGAGTGGTCCACCTAGAAGTCGACCGTCACCTTGAGGACACACCGTTCCCGCTCTGCCTGCCTCACAGTATAAGCCGCGTGAGACTGGCGATTTTCCACCTCTGGTCGCGAGTGCAGCAAATCTTGTCGGAGTGTGCGAGTTGTTGAATTGGCACTTGAACTCGCCGGTGCCGGGGTCGGCGTAGTAGGGAAATTACACGCCGACTTGACCGATCGTTCGATCGTCGACGCTTTCGACCGCTTGCTGTCGTACATCGAGTAAGCGGGAGACGTCTCGCGCGAGGGGGTGTCGATCGCCGTCGGCGTCGACGCGTGGTACTACTACGACCGGGATTCCGACACCTATCGCATGGAAAGCAGCGAGCGGACACTCACCCGCGGGGAGATGATCGACCACGTCATCGAGTGGACCGATCGATACCCGGTGTGCCCGATTGAGGATTCACTAGCCGAGGACGACAGGGCCGGGTGAGGTCGGCTCGCCGACCGCCTCGGACGAGACATCCAACTCCTCGGCGACGACTTGCTCGTGACTAACCGGGAGCGGCTTGAGCGCGCGATAGAGAAGGGCGACGCGAGGGCCGTCCTCGTCAAGCCGAACCAGATTGGACCGATAACACGAGCGATCGACGTGGTGCATGCGGCGCGCGACGTCGGAATCGAGACCGTGGTGTCCCCACATTCCGGCGAAACCTGTGACACAACCATCGCCGACCTCGCGGCCAGCCTGGACGCGGGGCAGATCAAGATCGGTTCGCTTGCCCGCTCGGAACGGCTGGCGAAGTACAACCGATTGTTGGAGTTCGAGCGAGAGGGCGCTCTTGCGACTCGGGATCCGCTGTGTCCTGAGACGAGCGGCGGCCCGGCACGATTCGCCGGGAACCCTGTCGGATCCCTCACTACCGGTGGCGTGGCAGAGATGGCATGACTTTTATAGTTGGATTCGCTTCCTGGAAGCGATGAACGTGAGTCGACCGCGGTGGTACCCATGAGTCGTGAGTTCACTGAAATCACTGTCGTCGGCGACGACAACACGGGCTTGATCGCCGAAGTGACCTCGCTGCTATTCGAACGCGGGGTCAACATCGAGGATCTCGACCAAGCCGTCCGGGAGGGCCTCTTCCGGATGACGATGCACGTCGACACGACCGAGATGGTCTGCACGGAGGAAACCCTCCGGGGGGATCTCCAGGAGGTGGGCGAGGACCTCGGCGTGGACGTGACGGTCCGGTTCCCGGCCGATCGTGAGACCCAGTCGATCGCCGTGCTGGTGACCAAGGAAAGCCACTGCCTCGAAGCCATCGTCGAGGCCAGTGACAACGGTGTGCTTGATGCCGAGGTGGAGGTCGTCATCGGAAACCACGACGACCTCGAACCGCTGGCGAGCGCCCACGCCGTGCCTTTCCACGACGTCGGCGACGAGGACGGCATCCCCGACGAGGCTGAACTGCTCGACCTGCTCGCTGAGTACGACGCCGACCTGATCGTCCTGGCGCGTTATATGCGCATCCTCAGCCCCGATGTCGTCTTCCGATACGAATCCCAGATCATCAACGTCCATCCTTCGCTGCTCCCAGCGTTCCCCGGCGCCTCGGCATACATGCAGGCCATCGAGGAAGGGGTCCGCATCGCCGGTGTTACCGCCCACTACGTCACGACGGACTTGGACCAGGGACCTATCATCACCCAGCGGGCGTTCAACGTCCCTGACGACGCCAGCGAGTCCGAGCTCCGCGACATCGGCCAGCCTCTCGAGGCCGAGGCGCTGCTCGCCGCCGTGCGGCTGCACCTGCAAGACGAGGTCACGGTTCACCGGGGACGGACGCGGCTCAGGGATCCCGACGAGCCTGACGTCCAAATGGGCGTCCCCGAGGAGATCGACGCCCTCAACCCGGACCGGCCGACGGACGGTCTCCCAGAGGACGGGTCGGGCCAGGGGCTGGAACGGGAAGCCGCGAGCGACGATTGAGCGCGGTCGATCGGACGGTAATTGCGGTCGTCAACGCCGACTGACGCCCAGGGGACGACCAGCGTTCGCGGAGGGATTACGACTCGTTGCCAAGCCTGTCCCGACGCCAGGATTCTGTCGCTTCGGCTTCGTTGAACGTGTAGATGTGTAGGCCGCGGACGTTCGTCTCCGCGTCCGCCGCCGCGGCGTCCAACGCTTCGGTGAGACCGTCCGGTGCGTAGGTCCCATGCGAGCTGACGAGCTGGCGGATGAACCCCAAGACACCACTCGTCTTCCGGAGGAACCGAATCGAGTCACCTACCCCCACGCGTTGGGAGATGTTCAAAAGCCTCTGGTACTGCAGGACGCCGGGAATCCCCACCTCGACCGGCAGGTCGATCCCCCGGGCACGGATGTCGTCGATCCAGTCGAGGATCGCCGATGGATCGTAACACAGCTGCGTTGTGACGTAGGTCGCGTGGGGTGCCTTCCGGGCCATCGACTCGCGGAGCGTCTCGTCGCTGAGGAAGTCGTGTCCCTCGGGGTAGCCCGTGATGCCGACCTCGTCGAACGTGTGGCCGAGCTCCTCGAGTGCCACCAAAAGCTCGTAGGCGGACCTGTAGGTGCCCTTGGGCTGCTCGCGGTCCCCGCCGGGTACGAATACGTCCGTGATGGACGCTGCTTCGAGGCGGTTCGCTATGGCATCCAGGTGCCTCTCGTCCTCGACGTACCGCGCCGCGATGTGCGGAACGACCTCGTAACCGCGGTCGGCGGCCTGCTCCGCCCACTCGATTGTTGCCTCGAGCCCTAGCGTCGGTGAGGCCGTGATAGTCACAGTCGCGCTGTCGGGGAGTTTTTCGAGCTGATCACCGAAACTTTCGAATGGCATCAATTCGTAGCGCGGATCTGAGAGTAGCGATTCTCGGTCGGCATCGAACTCGTCGTCAGATGCTCGCATTGTCATATATTTCGTCGTGGGTCGAGCGTTGCCATCGATGCCGGGAGACGGCGCTCGATCGAGGACGCTCGATTCGTACTTGTCGATGTGGCGTCGCGGAGTTAAGCTTTCCTGAGTGGATAGTGCCGTACACTGCCAGTGGATGGGTTGAGTACCCATGCCCGAGAGCGTAGAATTCGTCGGCGAAGGGAGCTTGTGATTTTGGAATTTGATAGCGGATTCCCTCTTCGATCTGCACGGCCACAACTCCACCGGGATGTCCAGCTTGTGGAAGCTTAATCGTCGCCGACGAAGTACTCGGTTTCGTAGTCGCCACACATTGAGAGAGGAACGGCCACGGTACGAAGTCGATGGTCTACTCGCCGGCGACATGAATGGAACTCTCGTTGGCGAGGTTGCGGTGCTACGCTACGACGCCGATTCACCGTGGGACATCGTTGCAGACGCCGATCGTCGGTTGACTGTACAATCTGTCGCCAGGTTCCGACGTCCTTCCGTTTCGGTATCAGATTGATGTCGTAGCAATTGTCGAAATATGACGATCGATCAATCGGAGCGAGCGGGAAAGACGCCCGGATCGATTCTGGATGGGTCTCCGTACCCGACCGGCGTTACGACAATGGCGCCCTTTTTTCATCGATGTCGTGACACCCAATTCCGGATACGGGACGGGATTCGCGGCCGGTCACGCGCCCCGTTCGAGTTGGACGATCATCTATCGAGCGGGATCTTACATATGTCCTTCACGCACCGGTGGGCAAATTTCCCGGAGAGACGTTTCTATGGACCATGCCAGTATACGGTGATGCGTCGAACGGGGAGTGGGCAGCGAAGTGTGTCATGCCGGTGAACCACAGCGGTGGTATCCGACATACCCGGTTGAGTGTGGGGCATTATCTGGATGTGCCCACGTCGCCCGCATGGATTGATTGTATCCCATGCGTATATATTTGACGAATCGTTTTATCGCCAATAAAAATAAACATTCATAGGTGACCGATCCGACGCCGTCCGACATGGAATCGTCCACACCTGCTCTCGAACGATGGACGGTAGATAATGCCGGCAATGGAATTTACCCCGGTTGTTTCTCTCAGTGATACTGATTGCAACTATATATCACCTCCTAGATTGGTATAAGATACTATCAAAGATATATTGTTTGTTCATACTTCGCCTTTCATCTGTCCGTGGGTTCGAATCATTTATGGACCAGTCCAGTTTGCAGACTGGAACTCAAGCTGAGAAAGCGGGTAAAGATGAATTGATGATTTTCACAAAATATAAATTAACCCCATATTTAACTTTGATATTGTTATTATAGGATGTAAATAGCCAAATCTACCTTATGTTTGGATGAAAAATATACCGATAAGTGAGGAAATTTCCAATCTGGATCTGGCCGTCAGTAGCCGCGCTTTGTCCACATCTCGCCATCTGATCATTCACGGGTTCTCGATCCTTGTCCCAGACACCTTGTCACCCAACGTGGCCAATATATAATAAATTCTATCATATATGGATATTGATAAATATCCATATATATCTCATTTCCGAACGGCAACAGGTGCGGTATCGGTTCGGGGGCATATGTTGGTCCAATCAGTGTAGGTAGCCGACCGACCGCTCCGTAACGATGGGGTAGTCGCTGAGATCAACCATATCGACCACTTCCGGTAAATCGCCCGTCTACGCGGCTGATTCGTTCATGGTTAGCGAATAGGTATGGCAATCCCCGGAATCGCATGATTGCGCCGGAGTGTGTGAATCCATCGAACTTGATTGGTCTGAGCATTTGGTGATGGCACCTCGACTTCGCAGACCAAAACCGCCAGGAAAGCAACGGGATGAGAGTGCTCCGGCAGGGACTAGAACCGAGTGGAGACGTTCCGGGTCGCTCGCTTGTTCCCGACTCGCTCCGCTTGCCGTTCGCAACGCCCGTTTCCTGGGCATGCGATTCCCCAGGCTCAAATCCCTTTCGTGCGCGCATCGCTCACTCGCAGAACTCGTTCGCTGCAGAATGGCTCACGGCTCCATCCGGTCGCCGTTCGCGTATCCGAGGCCCTCACCTCGTTCGGACCTCGCCATGCTCCGGCA
>CAZEDI010000027.1:0-27170 GCA_964510865.1 uncultured Halobacteriales archaeon | reverse complement strand
AGTGGATAAGACTTGTCGTCAGTGAGACGGACGTTGTATCGCGGGGCGTGACGCTTGATGAGATTCGCCTCGAGGAGGAGTGCCTGCGTCTCCGTGTCCGTGACGGCGATCTCTATGTCGTTCGCTCGCGCGACCATACGCCGAATACGCGGACTTCGGGGGTCGACATACGACTGTACGCGTGATCGGAGGTCGACTGCCTTCCCCACGTAGAGCGTGGTGTCCCCGTCGCGGAATTGATAGACTCCGGGATCCCGGGGTAGGTCGCGAGCTCGCTCGCGCACCGTCTCCTCGTCCATCGGTAGTGCCTATTCGCCGAGCCCGTTTGAGGCTTGCTCGACGACACCCGTGTATCGACTATTGGTTGCAGTCATGGTGGGCGGGCACCCGGTAAGACCTGGGTGAGACGGCGGTATCACCGTATATCCCTTCGTCTCGTCGAACGAAAACTGACCCAATCGCTGCTTACAAGCACGTCCCGAGCCGATTTCAGGTATGGGAGAGGACGTCCGACTGTGGCTGGTCGAACGCACGTTCGACGATAAGGGGCTCCTCCGACTCGTATATGCCACACCCGATGGTGACCATCGAGTCGTCAGAGAGCGATCCGCTGCGCGGCTCGCCCAGTTCGACGTGACCGCCGCGATCGATACCGACGCGGAAGACCTCGATACCGTCGAGGACGATGAAACCAGGGAGTGGTATGCAACCGAGGCCGGACGGATGCGTGACCATCACGATCCTGACGACGTCCTATAGTGAACTATCGACTGTGCATTGATGACATCTCTCGAGAGTACGGCTCCGCCGAACACTGAACGACGTCCACCTCTCGGGCAGGATTCGACGGCGCAGTTCGACTGATACTCCCAAATTCGATTGAATAGACTTCTCAGCAGGCCGAACGGGAACAGCCTCCTGTACAGATATATTCGTGATGGTAGGTATGTGGACGCCACTCCCTTATATTTGGTAAGTGAATATCTGTATATTTCGTTGTATATCTGTAAGAAATGGTTATGGCTGCAGCGAACAGTTACTGTGTATGATACGAAGAGCTGTGCCAGTCGTACTCCTCAGCGTGTTACTCATGCTCGCCGGATGTTCGTCGTCGGGACCCGGAGATGACACGAATGGCGTACAGACCACGACATCACCCCCAATGGACGATGGCGAGGCAGCGACCAACGGGGATATCACACTTCTCGAGAATCAGACGGCAGCGCTCAGGGAGGCTGGTGGGTATACGGCGGTCTGGAAAATGGAATTCACCAAAGAAGGTGAATCCGTGGGCGTGACGGAATACACGCACGCTGTCGATTATGAAAACGAGCGGTCGAGCTTTACCATGCTGATCACGAACGAGGACGAGGTGAACACCGACTACGAATCCTATCAGGCCGACGGCGTGAGTTTCGCTCGATATGGGTCAGGTGAAGAAGCGACGTACCAGGTGAACGACGCGGCATTCGCTCCGGAGAATACGCTGTTTGCCGTCCAAAGCAGCATCACCGACGTCGACGACCTCGCGGACTTTGAGGTCGTCGGGGCAGAAACGTATGATGGTGTTACCGTTACGCGATATGAGCTAACCCACGAGCCATCCTGGATCGCCTCGCAGAGTCCCGACGAGGAATTCACCTGGACCACGTTTACGTACACCGTACTCGTGGACCAGGACGGGCTGATCCGCCTGGAAAGCTGGGGTGGCGAAGGAGTTGACGACGACGGCGTGGACCACACGATGGAGTTCAGCTACTCGCTCACGAATATCGGGGCCACATCGGTCGAGGAGCCCGAGTGGATCGACACGGCTCGGGAGCAAGCTGAGCAGTAATCCGGGTGGAGTCACCCACGGATGTTCTCGCCTGCCGCCTCCCCGAAGCGCTCTCTCCCATCCGAACGCTCGTAGACGATAGTTCCCCGGACCATCGTCAGCTCCGGGAAGACACCCTCGTGTCCGTCGAATGGCGTCCATTCGCATTTCGAGTGGAGTGTTTCGCCGTCAATCTCCCGCACGTCGTCCGGGTCGACCAGTACGAGGTCTGCGTCCCGGCCACCCTCGATCCTGCCCTTTGTCGGGAGGTCGAACACTGCAGCAGGGTTCGCCGCGGTTAGATCCCGAATGCGCTCGTACCGTAGCGGGCCGTCACGGGCAGCTGCCAACAGAAGTGGGAGTGCTGTTTCGACGCCCGGGACACCCGACGGTGCCTCGAGTAAGGGCGCCTCTTTCTCCGTCAGCGTGTGTGGCGCGTGGTCTGTCGCGATCAGGTCAACCGTGCCGTCTAGGACACGCTCGAAGACAGCCTCGCGTCGCGCCTCGCTCCGGAGTGGCGGATTCATCCGGCCAAATGTCCCCAGGTCGTCGAGGTCATCACGAGAGAGCAAGAGGTGGTGCGGCGTCACCTCGCACGTCATGCCCGCGTCGTGGGCCAGGTCGATCCCTTCGGGGGTCGACGTGTGAGCGACGTGGATTTCAGTACCCGCTTCGCGGGCCACAGTACATGCACGGTCGACTGCGGTGATCTCTGCCTCGACCGTCCGGTAGGCGCTCCACAGATCAGCGTCCGCGCTCCGACCGATACCCTCGTCCGCAGCGGCCTGCCGTCTCGCTTCGTCGTCAAATCGGTCTGCATTCTCTGCGTGAACGGTTACCCGGACATCCGCCTCCGCGGCACGGAGAATCGCCTCGCGGAAGAGTTCCGTGTCGATGCCCATATTACCGGTCGAATCCGCGAGGAATACCTCGCCAAGTGCAGTAATTGGGGCCTCGAGGAGCGTGGCGGGATCCCACGACGGCGTGACTCCGCCGTTGATACCAACGTCGACGAGCGAGTCAGTAGCCAGTCGGGCTTTCTCCCTAACTGCGTCGCCGGTGACAGTCGGCGGGTCGGTATTAGGCTGATCGATAACGGCGGTCACGCCCGCGGCAGCCGCACTTCGGCTCCCCGACGCCCAAGTTTCCTTATGGGAATAGCCCGGCTCGCGGAAATGCACGTGCGTATCGATCATCCCCGGGAAGAGCCGCTTCCCTGTGGCGTCGATCTGCTCTTCGCCTGAGAGTGATTCACCTACCGCATCGATAGTCTCACCGGTTACTCGGACGTCTCGCACCCGACCATCGGGGAGGGTCGCGTTCGCGATGACCAGCACAGGCGACGAGACCACGGCAAGAACCCTAATCCTCCCGATCCGACATCGGAGGCGAATCATCTGCCGGGTCCATCTCTCCATGCGCTTCGATCGTTACGGGGCGATCTCCCACGATCGCAGACTCGACAGTCTGGAGGACGGTCTCCGGATCGGTTCGACCATTCGCTCGGGCGACACTACCAACGGTCCCCGGGTCGAAGGCAATGTCGAGTGCAGAGTACACCGGGTCCAAGACGCTCGCGATAGCGTCGTGATCGCGGACGAGCACGACGCCAGATACGAGCGCGACCTCGCGCTCGACCCGCTGAGCGAAGCCGGCGAGTTTTCCACGCCACTGCAGTGAGCTACTCCCGGGACAGAACGAATCGGGGGGTTCACCACGCTGAGCAGGAACACCTAGGCGCCAGAGCGCTCGCTGTGTGGGCTGGATGACAGACTCGTAGCGCTCCCGTATGTTCGAACGGTGATCCTGCACGGACGTTGCGAGCGCAATAGCGACTGTAGCGGGTGTCACAGCAACCGCGTGGCCACCGGTTTCTCGTTCCGCAGGTGGAAAGCCCCGACGTGCTGCTTTGCTGCGAGCAATCGCGTATCCCTCGGCGCTCGTGTCCCGTCGACCGAACGAACACTGCTGCGGCGGGCGCCACACCCGGAGGTATGGTTCGTCGTCAGTGACCGCGTCCTCGACGAGGGCCCGGGTTAGCTGTGCATCGGTCGCCAGCTCAGCCCCCCTCCCACGTCGCACCCGCATACCCCCGCTTCGAGGCGGGGGAGCTAAACAGTGGTGCCGCGAATCGAAAAGTCGTAGTGAGCACTGACGAGGAAGTTACCGTCCCAGCGTCGGCGGTCTCGCAATACGCCGCCGTCTCGCTGTACAACTCGCCGTTCACTGCGCACGACGAGGGCCGAGCACTCGATCTCTATCCAGGCGCACGACGACAGGCCACTGCGCAAAGCCCCGTTACTGGCACTGTCCGAGAGACGCTAACCCTGAACGCGCCATCGAAGCGGTATGCCGTTGACCAGGATCACCTGATTGTCATTGATACCGGCGCCCGTCTGGCCCGTATCCTCCACGTCGAGCCAGTCGTCGAATCGGGCGAGCACATCGAGGTAGGAGACACGCTCGGGACGACCGTCAGATCGGGATACTTCGACCCGTGGGTTGCGGATCACCTCCACCTCGGCTTCCGTGCATACGATTCGGATCCCCGACGTGCCCGTGGATCGCTTCCGATCGACCTCGGTGTTGACGTCGACGCTGTTACCTGGGATGGCACAGGGATCGTCGTCGATCGAACACGGACGGCAGTCAGACTCGACGGTCCACCACATCCCGCCCCCGGCGAGGTGCTTGCTGGCATCGCTGCCGAAACCGATTCAAGCGTACGTGCCCTCGACGGGGGGTTCCCACACTACGAGAACGGTGGCGTGATCGGGGAGTCGTCGATTGGAACGGCCAGTGAGCGGGTCACGTTCTTGGGAACGCAGATTGGGAAAGCATGTGGGAGAGGGGTAACCTGGGGGAACGTCGAGGTAGAGGCGAACGGTGAACGGGTGTACGGGCTCTCGTTGGCACTCAGGCGGGACAACCTCGACGTGATACTGGTCGATCCCGACGGCGTCTCACTGGAGGTGGGCGACCATGTTGCTGTCCAGATCCGTCACCACGCCGAGGACAGGGCGTGAGATCGCTGGCTGGGCAGTCTGTTATCGACTCTAAACGGAGTCGAGACTCACGCATTCGGTGCACGACGCGCGATGTGCGTTTGAACGACGCCTGCCGTTGACGAACACTGGGGACATGCACGAATGTCCTCTCCATCGCTTGCGAACACCCGAACGAAGTCTCTGGTCACGAAGGCGCCGCAGTGTTGGCACGTTGGCATTGGGGACGTGGCGGGGACGGTACCGCTACATCGTGGTAGCCTCGCCAGACGAAAAGGCAGCGTGCCAAAATGATTCGGTACGACGACCTATGTACCTCGTCAGTCGGTGTTCCCCGTCGCGAATGCAATTTCGTCACGCATGGTCGTCTCCCCGAAGAGCCAGTCCGCGTGCTCGAGGGCATACTCGCGGTGATCGGCCTCGATATATCCGATAGCGTCCTCGACGAGGACTGGCCGGTAATCCCGGAGGCCGGCCGAGCCAGCAGTATGGAGCACGCACACATTCGCGAGGGTGCCACAGAGCAGGAGATCCTGAATCCCTCGTGCTGACAGCCAGCCGTCGAGCTCCGTCTGGTAAAACGCGTCGTACGTATGTTTCTCGACGACGTGATCCTCCGCGTGGACATCGAGGTCGTCCACAATCTCCGCGTCCCACGAACCCTCGACGACGTGCTCGCCCCAGCGTGCGAATTCGTCGTAATAATGCGCCCCGTCGAATTGCTCCGGCGGATGGACGTCCCGGGTGAAGACGATCCGTGCGCCGGCGTTCCTCGCAGTCTCGATTACTGCAGAAATAGGCCCGATTGCCTCCTCGCTTCCTGGGGCATAGAGGCTTCCGTCAGGGTGGCAGAAGCCGTTTTGCATATCCACGACCACGACCGCTGTTGTGTCGGGATTGAACGTCATACGTGGACATACGGCCCGCAGCGACGAAGTGTTTTATCCACGCTCGTGAGCTCGACTCACGAAAAGAGCTTTGGGCGGCGACTCCTGAACCGGGGACAATGCGATGGAGCTTCGCCGCGCTGCTGGTCGCTCTCCTGCTCGTGCTGTCAGGGTGTATCTCTGCCCCGTCCCCGAGTACGCCAACCGCGAGCCAGGAGGGGCCCACCCCCACTTCCGACGGTACAACTTCGACACCGTCCTCGACTGCAACTGAAACCCCATCGGATACTGCGACGCCTACCGACACGCCACCGGAGCCTGCACCTCCCGATCCCGAAACTGACCGACTCGGCTGGGAGAACGGGTACTGGTACAACTCATCCGTTGCAGTGACGCCCGCGGACGGACTCAACGAGTCCGAACTCGACGCGGTGATCTCACGAGCCATGGCGCGCATAGAGCACATCCGGGCGCTCGAATTCGAGGAAGACGTCCCCGTCGAAGTAATCTCCCGGGCCGAGTTCCGTAACCGGACAGGGGGACGGAACATCTCGCCCGCGAACCGTCTTCACCAGAACGTGAAGTGGGAGGCGATGTTCATGATCGGCGAAACCGAGGACGCGCTAGCGACGCAGGAGTCGAACCAAGGTGCGACTGTCGGTGGCTATTACAGCCCTGCACAAGACCAGATCGTCATCGTCTCGGAGAACGCAACGACGCCGAAGATGAACGAGGTGACGCTCGCCCACGAACTCTTCCACGCCCTCCAGGAACATCACTTCGAGGTGTCTGAGTACGACCAGTCGACACGCGAACTTCACAACGCCAAGGATGGTATTATCGAGGGAGACAGCAGCTATGTCGAACGGCTCTACGATCAGCACTGTTCCACCGAGTGGGACTGTGTTCTCCCATCGCCCACTGAAGGTGGAGGCTCCTCGTCGATTCACTGGGGAATGTACCTCGTTACCTACCAACCTTACAGCGACGGTCCGTCGTTCGTCAACCAGATCCACCAGCGTGGTGGCTGGGACGCGGTAAACGCCGTGTACGAGAACCCGCCCGAGAGCACAGAACAGACGATCCACCCGGAGCGGTATCCCGATGACGAACCCGCCGAGCTATCGTTCTCCGATCGGAGTGACGACGAATGGGCGATCCTCGACCTCCAGGGCGGGATCAATTACGCAAGCTTCGGCGAGGCAGGCTTGGCGACGATGTTGTTCTATCCGTTCTATGACTCCGGGCGGACTGAAGCACCGATCGTCCCGCTCGAACAATTCTTCAATTTCACGTCGGATGGGTCGCTGAGCACCGATGATCCGATCACCTACACAACCCCGTATACGGTTGGGTGGGACGGTGACTGGTTGTACCCATATGTGAACGAGTCGTCGGCAGCGACGAACGAAACGGGGTACGTCTGGAAAACAGTCTGGGACTCCCCTGATGACGCCCGCGAGTTTGGTACCGGCTACGAACAGCTCCTCCTGTACCACGATGCGGAGGTCGTCGCTGATGGCGTCTACCGGATCCCGCAGGGGCCGTACGCGGATGCGTTCTCCATCTCCATCGAGGAGAATACGGTCTACGTGGTCAACGCACCGACCGTCGCGGATCTCGATAGCGTCCGTGCTGGTGCCGGTCCGTAAGTCGGAGCACTCTCCTATCCATTTCGAATGCTCGTACCATGCAGAGAGGCGTGTTCTGCACTACCCACGAGGGTATCCGAGATGTGAATTCGATACGAATGGGCGCCTCAGCCCGTCTGCATACCGATAGTCGTCGGTTTTATTGCCTTTCCCCCCTGTCACTCTGGACTGGTGCTTCCCCGTCTCGTCGTAGTCGTCGTCGTTACCCTGGTGCTCGTTGGGAGCATCTCGGCTAGCGGTGCGGACGGAGGAGCAATCGATCCGGGACCGGATTATCAAGGGTGGGAGGATGGCTATCGGTTCGACGACGGGATTTCCGTCGACTGGTCCGACGGGCTGAACGACTCTGAACTCGATGCGGTGGTCTCGCGGGCAATGGCGCGCGTCGAAGAGATCAGAGAGCTCGAGTTCCGTGAAAACGTTTCAGTCGAGGTCGTGAACCGCACGACGTTCGAACAACGGGAACTGAATCGGACGGTGACACCAGCTCTCCGAACCTTCGACAACGCGAAGTTCGAGGCGTTGTTCCTCGTAAACGAGACGACAGACTCGATTTCGGTCCAACAGGGCAACTCGGCGAATTCGGTGCGGGGGTATTACAGTATCGAGCGGGAAACGATTGTTCTCGTCGCCGAGGATGGTGAGACCCCCCATATCGACGAGTTCACGCTTGCTCACGAGCTCGTTCACGCGCTCCAGGATCAGCACTTCAATTTGTCCTCGTACGACGCACGGACCAGAGATGCCCGACACGCCCAGGATGGGCTGATCGAAGGGGACGCGGCGTTCGTCGAGTATCGATACCGGTCGGCGTGCGCCGACCGATGGTCCGGCATGTGTGGTCCGACGGGTGATACGAACGGGGGTGAGCTCACCAACTTCGGCGTCTATCTCTTGACCTACTTCCCATACAGTGACGGCCCGGCGTTCGTCCGTCATCTCTACGACCGCGGAGGATGGGATGCGGTGAACGCCGCCTACGAGAACCCGCCGGTGAGTTCCGAACAGGTGATTCACCCGGGGGCGTACCCCGGTGAAATACCGTCATCACACTTGATCGCAACGGCGAGTCCGACGGCGATACTGGGCAGCGAGGAACCACAGTCGCCCAGTCGAACGGCCGTGACCGCCAGCGGGACACCCACACGTAGTGGGAATGATACGGCGAGTCCGGAACCGACTAGGAATGGAACGTCGACGACAACAGGACCGACCGGGACGAGTGATGCGGGAGAGACGAGGTCGACACCAGGAACGCCCACCACCGCCACGGCAACGGAACTCGACACGTCCACGCCAACGAGTGCACCGACCGCTAGCACGGACACACCCCTGAATTCGACGACTACAGCAAGCCATCAACCGACAGCGACTGAACCACCGACCCGCACGAACGCTGGGAACGGGACCGCGGAGTCTCCCACAGCTGCATATGGACTGCACCCGCCGGTTGTGCCTGTAGAAGGAAATACCACGGCCACGCCGACGACGGTACCAATACCCCCTGACCGGTCCGAGGAACGTCCGACCGATCGAGTCGTGACGACGACGGAGACAGAAGCAATCGACGAGTGGCAGCGCGTCCGGCCTGAGGGAAGACCGGATCAGGCCTCGATGGGGGAAGCCGCGATTGCGGTGATGTTCTTTTATCCGACCTACCACAGCGGCGGCGATGCAGGCGTCATTCCCGGCGACGCATTCTTCAACAGTACCGGTCGCGAACTTTCGGAGTTCGACCCGTTTGTGTACGACCAGCCGTACTCCGAGGGGTGGAACGGTGATAGACTCACGGTCTACCGAAACACCGATAACCAGACGGGGTACATCTGGCAGCTCTCCTGGGACACGCCTGAAGATGCCCGCGAATTCGCCCAAGGATACGACGACGTCCTCCGGTACTGGGGTGCCGAGCAGATCGGGACCAACACGTATCACATCCCGGATGGCGGATTCGACGACGTGTTCAACATCCACGTCGTCGAAAACCGGGTGACGATCGTAAACGCACCCTCCACGTCGCAGATCCTTCCGGTATATACCCAGCTCGAGGGAGTCGATCCGGGCGATGCCGAGGAGCGATTGCACGTGGATCTCACCGTGGGGGAGAATCAGGTGACGACTGAACAACCTGGATTTGGAGTGCTCCCAGGAATCATCGGCGTCATGCTTGCAGTGCTGCTCGGGATTCGCCGAAGTGGGTAGCTTTTTCGACGACCCGGCGGTAGCGTGCGTATGTTCGACATGCTCGACCCCGAGGCGATCGCCTCGGGACGTGCGACCGACGCCTACTTCGAGCGAACCGAAGAGGCACTCTCACATGCGGATCGCAATCCCCACGTGGTTGCCGAGGTGACGGTCGATCAGTTTCCGACTGGTGAACCACAGGTCCTTGCCGGGGTGAAGGACGCCGCACACCTCCTCGAGGGAGTGCCCGTTGACGTCGATGCCCTACGGGAAGGACGCCTCTTTGACGGCGGCCCCGTGATGCGCATCGAAGGGGACTACCTCGACTTCTGCCGCTACGAAACGTCTCTTCTTGGATTTCTCTCACACGCAAGCGGGATCGCGACGAGCGCTCTCGATGTCAGGCGTGCTGCACCGGACTCCCTCGTGCTATCGTTCGGGACTCGTCACGTCCATCCCGCAATCGCGCCGGTGGTCGAGCGCTCGGCACTCCTCGCTGGGCTCGATGGCTTCTCGCACGTGGCCGCGGGCGACGTTATCGAGCGCGAAGCGGGTGGGACGATGCCTCACGCGTTGGTGATCTGTTTCGGGCGTGGAAACCAGGAGGCTGCATGGCGAGCCTTCCACGAAGCTGCTCCCGATTCCGTCCCACGTGTTGCACTGTGTGATACGTACGCCGACGAGGTCGAGGAATCCATCCGTGCGGCGGCCGAGCTGGGTTCTGCCCTCGACTCGGTTCGCATCGACACGACGTCATCCCGCCGTGGTGACTTCCTGCACATCCTTAGGGAAGTCCGCTGGGAACTTGATGCACGGGGGTATGATGATGTCGGCATCTTCGTCTCCGGCGGACTCGGCCCCGCCGATCTCCGTGCGCTCCGCGAGTACGTTGCCGGGTTCGGTATCGGGAGTTACGTTTCGAACGCCGACCCGATCAACTTCGCCCTCGACATCGTCGAGGTCGAGGGTGAACCCGCAGCAAAGCGAGGGAAACTGTCGGGACGAAAGCAAGTGTATCGCACGCCGGATGGGGGACACGCGGTCGCACTCGCTACGAGCGATGGGCCAGCGGGCGAGGCACTCCTCAAACCCCTGCTCCGAGACGGTGATATCGTCCGCGACTTCGATCTCGATGCCGCGATCGAGCGATGTGCAGCTGATGCCGAGATGGTGTTCCCACCAGAGTCATAATCCGATCTGCTCAGCTCCGTCAAGACGGATGTCTCAGGTACTGTGTCATCGTTTCGTCCATACTCGAAGATCATCCACCACGTACGTTCGATATCGTGTCGGCCGGTTTCCAGTGAGATCGCTTCGTCGCTCTCATCCCCGAATATCGGACACAACGTGAGGAGCAAGACTCTTGAGCGCGTATCACGTATCATATAAAGCGGCAGAGGGAGCCCGGCTCCCGTGCCCGAGAGGGCATGAGGAAAGTCCCCCCACCGCCGGGCGGGCGACCGGGTGCAAACCCGGGGCGGGAGACCGTCGGCTCTCGAACAGAGACGAGACCGCTCCCCCCGACCGATGAGGCGTGCGAACCCGGCGCGAACAAGATCCTTCGCAGAACGCGGTGTGATCGACCAAAGCGACGGGGAGGTAACCCGCCGAGGGGAGACGGGGGAGAATGGATGGAACGGCGAATCCTCGCCGGTGCAAGCCCGCGTCGACGGTAGCCCGGTGCGCGGAGGGCGCGGGCGCTAAGCCGAATGCCGGGAGAACAGAAGGGGGCTTACTCCCCTCAGCCGCGACTTCTTATACGAGACACGCTGTGTAGCGGCTGCTGATACCTCGAATATTGTTAACAGAGTTGGCTATCACTAGTAAACCGAGCCAAGATCCCGGGGGAGACTGGCAGCGGGATTAATACGTCCGAATCGACTAGCGCCACCCAATGACAGCAGACGCCGGAGCCGCTGCCGAAATCCGGCTTTCGGTGCCCGAGATGGACTGTGCGTCGTGTGCGAGTACGGTCGAGGCCTCGCTCTCGGACCTCGAGGGCGTAGTCTCGGTCGAGCCGACCCCCGCCTCTGGGAGCGTCGTCGTTCGGTACGATCCCGTCATCACGACAGAAGGTGCGATTGTCGAGCGTATCGAGAGTGCTGGGTACCAGGTCGACAGCGAGACTGAGTCGGTGGCATTCGACGTTCCCGAGATGGATTGTGCCTCCTGTGCACGTACTGTCGAGGGGGCACTCAGCGGTATTGACGGGGTCGGCGAGATAGAGACCATGCCAGGTGCCGGGCGAGTCGTCGTGACATACGCCGATGTGGAGACACCCGAGGTGCTGGCTGACGCTATCGAAGCAGCGGGATACGAGGTTGTCGACACCCAGCGTGAGGGGACCCCGTCATCCACAGCCGTCTGGAAGAGTGGCAGTGCCCGCCGGACGTACCTCGGCGCGGTCTTGCTCGTCGGAGGGAGTCTCCCCGAGTTTGTCTTCGGGGGGCTGAATCCCATACTCATCGAGGTGTTCGGCCGTGAACTGACGGTCTCCTGGGTAGCGTTCGTGGCGGCGGCGGTCGTCGCCGGGACCGGGATTATTCGGAGCGGGATCCGGTCAGCACGTGCCCGAAGCCTCGACATCGACCTTCTCATGTCGGTTGGGATCGTCGCTGCACTGATTGTCTGGCTACCGTTCGAGGCGGCGACCCTCGCAGTGCTCTACAGCCTCGCTGAACTCCTCGAGCGCTATTCGATGGATCGTGCCCGAAGCTCGCTCCGCCAGCTCGTCGAACTCTCGCCCGATACCGCAGTCGTCATGCGAGGAACCGACGAGGAGACTGTGCCAGTCGAGTCGGTCGACGTTGACGAGACGGTGGTTGTTCGCCCTGGCGAGAAGATCCCGCTCGATGGTGTCGTACGCCACGGGCAGAGTGCTGTCGACGAATCCCCCATTACCGGCGAAAGCGTGCCCGCAGACAAGGAACCTGGTGCCGACGTATTCGCTGGCAGTCTCAACGAATCCGGGTATCTCGAGGTCGAGGTGACGGCCGCCGCAGCGGACTCGACGCTCTCGCGCATCATCCGCCAGGTCGAGGATGCCGAGCGGGCAAAGACCGAGCGCGAGCGGTTCGTCGACCGCTTCGCTCGATACTACACACCCGCGATCGTGATCGGAGCGATTCTCACAGTCTCATTCTCACCGGTTGTCTTCGGCGTCGGGTGGCGCGAGGCATTCGTCAGGGGATTGACCCTCCTCGTTATCGCATGCCCGTGTGCGTTCGTCATTTCGACGCCCGTGTCCGTCGTTTCGGGCGTTACGAGCGCTGCCAGGAACGGCGTGTTGATCAAGGGCGGTCGGCACCTCGAGACGATGGGTGGCGTGGACATCATCGCGATGGATAAGACTGGAACGGTAACGACGGGCGAGCTTGCCGTGACGGATATCATCCCGCTCGGAAAAGCCACCAACGCGGACGTTCTCGAGTGCGCATGGGCGCTCGAATCGAGAAGCGAGCACCCGATCGCGACAGCCATTACGGATCGTGCCGAGGCGTTTGACATCGATGACGTGTCGATCACTGACTTCGAGGCTTTGCCGGGGCGGGGCGTGCGTGCGACGCTCGATGGCGAGACGCACTACGCGGGTAAACCGGCCCTCTTCGATGACCTCGGTTTCGATCTCGGCCACGTTCACGTCGCGACAGACGGTGGGATCGTTCTCGAAGACGAGCCCAAGGGCTGCGAACACGGGGCGTACCTCGACCTCGCAAACGAGACGATCCCGCGCCTCCAAGCGGAGGGGAAGACGATCGTCCTCGTCGGCACGGAGGACGAAATCGAGGGCATCATCGCCGTCGCTGACGAGATCCGGCCCGACGCTGCACGAACAGTCGAGCGACTGCACGACCTCGGCGTCGAGGTGGCAATGCTCACCGGCGATAACGAGCGGACAGCCCGCGCCGTCGCGGGGGTTGCGGGAATCGACGAGGTGCGAGCTGGACTCTTGCCCGACGAGAAGGTCGCGGCTATCGAGGACCTCGGACAGGATCGAACGATTGCAATGGTGGGCGACGGGGTCAACGACGCGCCAGCACTCGCAGCTGCCGACGTCGGGATCGCGATGGGTGCTGCGGGGACTGACACGGCAATCGAAACCGCGGACATCGCACTGATGGCCGACGACCTCTCGAAGCTTCCCTACCTCGCGCGACTCTCGCGGAAGGCGAATGGCGTCATCAGACAAAACATCGGGTCCTCGCTCGCCGTGAAGGCCGCGCTAGCGCTCGGAGCCCCACTCGGCGTCGTCTCGGTTATCGTAGCCATTGTCGTCGGTGACATGGGTATGAGTCTGGCCGTGACCGGTAACGCGATGCGATTGGCTGGCGTGGCTCCCGAAGAGTAACCTGCTGGATGGCTAGCCAGTGAATCCGTCCTCCCACCTGAACAACCCATCCGACTGGACGATTTCGTCATTGACCAGCAGCTTCGATCCCTCGTCCATCCACGTGAGGAGGTCGACGTGGACCGCGCTCTCGTTCGCCTCGTCACGTCGCCCCTCGGGGAAATTCGACTCGTATGCACGCCCGAGAGCGAGATGTACCGTCCCTCCCATCTTCTCATCAAAGAGGATGGTATCAGTCGGGCGATCGATGCCCCGATTCATCCCGATCCCCAACTCGCCGAGGCGACGGGCCCCGTCATCAGTCTCCAGTACGTCTCGGATCACCGACTCGCCCTGCTCCGCGGTGTAGTCGACGACCTCGCCGTCCTCGAATTGAAGCCACACGTCCCGAACGCGCTTTCCTCGAATAGTCATGGGAACGTCAAACGTGATCGATCCCTCCGTGGCGTACGGGGCGGTGAACACCTCGCCGCTCGGGAGATTGTGGGAGTCGTATTCAACGGACGCTGCAGAGTTGACGGCGAGCCGGCCATCGATGCCCATCGTGAGGGAATTGTCCCCCTTTTCGATACGAACCTCCGTGCCATCGTCAAGGAGTTCCGTCAATCGACCCATCTCCTCGGCGAGCCCTTCCCAGTCACGAAGGATGGCCTCGTACACAAACTCCCGATACTCCTCGAACGCCATACCCGCCTGTTGGGCGAGCGACCGGGTTGGATGGACAGTTTTGACCCAATCAGTCGCGAGCCGAGCTTCCCGCACGGCGTCCGTCGCCCGTGCGTGTGACTGGATTCGATCCGCTGGCACGTCGGCCATCGCACTCGTGTTCCTGCCGCCGCCCAGCGAGAGGAAGACGTCAGCCTCTTCGTACAACGCGAGTTCATGGCCAGGCGTCCCAAAGGCGCCTTCGTGTGCACGGAGATAGGCTCGTGTCACCTCTCCAGAGGCATACGTCGATACCAGGGTAGCTCCACGCTCGCCGAGCACGTCCGCGACGGCGACCGCGAGTTCGTGCGCCTCCGGTCCGACCGACAGTACCACGTCATCCCCTTCGGTTACCCGTGCACTCCAGTCGACGAGCACCTCGGCGTGCGCACGGACGCGTTCGTCCATACCAGGGGGTCGGCGTCACCGAAGAAAAGTTCCATGAAGATAGAGTACCCCCAGGATTCAAGGTGTGGAGCCGCACCCTCATTGGCATGGTACTCGACCCGCACACCCACGCATGGGGGCCACCCGCGCCCGAGTATCCGTGGGTGAATGGTCCCCTCGTGGAACATGATGTGGCGGACTTCACTGTCGACCTTGTCTATGACGCCGATGTGTTACTCGCCGACATGAACCGGACGGGGATAGACGAGGCTGTCGTCGTCGGCTATCCAATCAATCGATGGACCGATAATACGTACACCATCGAGGTTGCTCGCACCCACGATCGCCTGCACGGGATTGTTATGCTCGATCCATTTGTCGAAGACGCAGCGGACACCCTCCGAGAGGACGTTCGACCGGACGGGATCCTCGGGTTCCGCCTTGCACCGATCTGTCCCACGGACCAGATGTGGGAAACCTTCGACCCAACCGCGACTTGGCTTCTCGATGCGATCGAGGAAACGACGTTCTGGGAAGCCGCACACGAGGAGGACGCCGTCGTCCAGCTGTTGGCTCACGTCGATCAGCTGGATCAGGTGATCGAGCTCGTAGACACGTATCCCGATCTCACCTACCTCGTCGATCACTTCGCCCATGCCCCAGCAGACCAAGACCCGGAAACGGCCTTCGGCCGGCTTGACGAACTCGCTGCATACGACTCGATCGCCGTGAAAGCATCCGAGATCGTCCATCGATCTCGCGAAGCCTTCCCCTACGCTGACTACCACGGACACCTTCAGTGGCTGCTCGACACGTTCGGGCGCGAGCGCGTGATCTGGGGCTCAGACTTTCCGAACGTCAGCGACGAAGCGACCTACGGCGAGTCGCTCCGCTGGCTCGACAGCGTCGACTTCCTCTCCGCGACTGACCGAACGTGGCTTACCGAGCGAGCCTTCCGCCGCCACGTCGGGCTCTGACATGGCCAGGGACGAACACGGTGAAAACGATGAGGGAGACGCGGAGCAGGACACTGATACGGAGGAGCAGGTTCCACCGCGGATCGTCTCCGACCATACCCACGACGCACCGGACGGGACACGGCTCTCGATTCGGATCTTTCGCCCAGCGGGATCAGGAGCCGACTCGCCGGTCCCGGTTCTCTTGCAACGGACACCATATGGGAAACCCGAGGACGTGACCGAGCGAGCGCTCGCACCGAAAGCCATCGAGCGAGGATACGCCGTCGCCTACGAGGATACTCGCGGGCGTGGCGAGAGTGCTGGCGAGTTTCTCCCCTGGATTCACGAGGCAACGGATGGTGCAGCGACGGTCGAGTGGCTCGCCCAGCAAGCGTGGTCAACCGGTCAGGTGGGAATGTTTGGCGGCTCCTCGCCGGGACACGTCCAACTGTTCGCTGCCGCGGAGCACCCTGATTCGCTCGCCGCGATCGCGCCGATGTTCGCGCCGAGTGATCTCCACCGTAGTGACTTTTTCCAGGATGGGGCCATGAGCGCGATGACCCATATCACGTGGGCGCTCGGTGAGTCCATCGCCGGGCACACCGTCGATCGATTAGAGAGGGCTGGTAAGCTCTCGAATCGGACGGGTGCGTCCATTCGCCGGGCGCTGGATGCGGCCCTCGATCGCCTCCCGTCTCTGGTCTCGCACCGTCCACTCGTGGACCTTCCCGATCACGTATTGGCGAACATCGATCTCCCGCCAGGCATTACCCCGGACGACATCGTCCCGCACTGGAGGGAGTGGGTCAGGAGACCGACGTACGATGACTTCTGGCGATCGTTCGACGCCGAGGTCATGTATGACGAGATCGACGTGCCGGGACTGCATCTCACGGGCTGGTACGAACTCTGTCAGAACGGGACGATCACGAACTTCGAGGGGCTCCAGGACAGTGCGTCCGCCCCACAGCACCTGGTCGTCGGCCCGTGGACTCATCAGGACACCTCGGCAGAGTGTGGCGACCTCGCCTTCCCCGGTGGGAGCGCGGATTCATATGGCATCTGGGAGCGTCATCTCGAGTTCTTCGACACGTACCTCAAGGGTGAACCGGGCGGCGGGTTCGTCATCGGTGACACCATCGTCGATACCTATCGTACTACCATCGACGCGGGGACCGGAGACGGTACGTGGCACCGCCATCTCGACTGGCCACCTGCATCTGCCAGGAGCGAACCGTGGTACCTCCATAGTACAGGTGATGCCGCAACGAATATCGAGGACGGGGAGCTCGCACGTCGCGAGCCCGAAAAGTTCGAGCCCCCAGACACGTGGACGCATGATCCGGATGACCCGGTTCCTACCCGTGGCGGCCCGCTCTGTTGTGGGGAGCGAATTCCCGCTCCAGGCCCGGTTGATCAACGTGAAATCGAAGAGCGGGACGACGTTTGTACCTACACGACGGCACCGCTCGAGGCCCCGATCGAGCTTGCAGGGCCTGTCTCGCTCTCGGTTGCCCTCGAAACGACCGCATCCGATACCGACGTCACGAGTACCCTCGTACATGTCACGGACGATGGTGCCTACAATCTCTGTGACGGGATTCGACGTGCCAGATATCGCCACGGCCGCGATCGGGTCTCAACCGTCCCACAGGGGGAACCACTGCGGCTCACGGTCGATATGTGGGACGTCCACCACGTCGTACCCGAGGGAGATCGGCTCCGAGTCGATATCGCCAGCAGCAATCACCCGCGATTCGATCCCCATCCTGGAACCAGTGACCCCTGGCAGTCGACGGAGGATGACGTTTGCACGGCAGACCAGACGCTGTATCACGAACGGGATAGGGCGAGTGTCCTCTCGATCACCCGACGGTAACCACAGGGACCAGATCCGCGGGACGCCTCGAGGGTAGGATACGCATTCGATTCTCGCGTAACACATCATCGGGTGAGCGTAGACGAGCCGATCAAGCGCACTGCGGCATCGTCCCTGGTCGACCGACTCGGTCGAGAGTATCAGAGGAGATATCGCCCGCTGACGGAGTATCCTGGACGGGACGGTGTGAAACGCAACCGGTAGCAGACACGTACCAAAGGTACTCACACTGCGAGTAGTGGAGGATGAACTGGCACGCGACATCTGGTCCGAAGTTCTCACTCGTCCAGACCCGACTGTGGCTCGTCGCCGTCGTCTTTTTCGTGATTGGTGACCTGGTCACGACGGGTGTTGGACTCACTGCCCCGGGTCTCACAGAAGGCAGTCCCTTTGGCGCCGCGCTCATCCACCACCGGGGATTTGCCGGCGCCGTCGGGGTGAAGCTCACCCTTCTCTTCGGGTTCCTGCTGCTCTGGCGCTGGCTCCCTCGACCGCACTGTGTCGGGATCCCACTCGGGCTTGCCGTCGCCGGCGTGGTAGCCACCGGGTGGAACCTCGCAGTCTTGACCGTCGCATTTCTCCTCTAAGGATCGACACAGCCACGAGTATGCACGATCGTGCCTTCTTCAATCAATCATGCGAGCGCATCGAGCAAGGTCGAGCCCTCGACAAACGCGAGTTCGTGGCGCCTCGCATATTCACGAGCGGCCGGCTTCGGGAGCGCCCCGCCGGAGGCGTCGTCGAGCATCTCACACACGACAGCCGCCGGCTCCCGATCCGCTGCAGCCGCGAGCGCGATCGCGAGTTCAGTGTGACCCCGGCGATCCGCGAGCGAGGGCGCTGCGCGCAACAAATGCACGTGTCCAGGAGCACGAAATGCTCCAGCGAAGTCCGCAACACCCTGGTCCGGGACCTGTCTGGCAGCGTCGGCGAGAGCCGTGATCGTTCGCGACCGATCATCGTCCGTGATCCCCGTGTAGACATCGCGGTGGTTGACCGTGAGGGAGAACGACGAACGGTCGTCGTATGGTACCTCGCCCGAAGCAGCCGGATGATCGATTGATTCCGCAAGGAGCGGAAGGTCCCACGCCTCTGCCACAGCATGGGAGAGCGCAACACACACCAGACCACCGGCGTCATTGCGGAGACGGGCGACATCTTCGGGTGTGACGTCAGCTGCCGGATAGACCAGGTCGGTCTCCGCCTCCCGGTCGTCGAAGTCGTGGATCAAAATCGGGTCTCCGGTGCTGAATGCGTCGATTGCCGCGTCGACACCCCAGAGTCGCTGGCTCATGTCCGATCCTCCACGGTCACGACAAGGAGGTCGCCATCCTCGAGCGCCATCTCGTCGCGGAGCTTTACTGGGGCGATTACCTCGAGCTGGTCCTCGTCGTGGTGCGTTCGCTCGGGGGCAATCACGTGTGCCGGCTGGTATCGCTGTCCGTCCTCGGTTTCGACTGCGGCCGGGTAGCAAAAGGCGGGACCGTACGTCCGGTCCTCGTCCTCCCAGCCGTCGATACGTATGGGTTCGAACGCCCCGAGAGCGGTCCGCGAGCGGATGCTCTCCCGCTCTAAGTCCAGATTGAGCGTGCCCGCAAATGGTTCGTAGCCGAGCATCGCCTCGAATTGCTCCATGTACCCGGGAAGAGAGATATAGTGTCGACCCTCGCCCATCCCGCTCGTGACGTGTCCCCGTAACGTAACGGAATCCGGTTCCTCGAAGACCCGGCGGTACGCCTCGTACTCGGTTCGGAGGGCACGCTCCCCAGCGTCCGTAATCGTGATCCACTGGCCGTCGCCAACTGTCTCGCGCTCGATCAGTCCCGCGGACTCAAGCGCCCGCAGGCGTCGAGACGCTGTTTGGGACGACGTGTCGAGATCGGCCGCAAGACTGGAACACGAGAGCTTGGCCTCGCCGGCGAGTCCCCCGATCAGCGCGACCTCGCGAAGCGTCGCGAGTTCGTCGTGACCGACGGCGGCCGTCGCTTCTGCCATACGCGCTCGTAGCGTAACTATCGTGATAAGCGTATCGGGATCGAGATGCGTCCCGAAATTGGTATGGCCGGGGCGGCACCCAGAATGGGAGTGAAATCTGGATTTTCGACAGAGGAACGTAAATACACCGATTCGTTCATCGACACCCACGGCGACTCCCGAGACGGAGAGCTGTGCGACCGGGCAGACTAGGGGTCAACGAGTGCAGCCGTCGCCGGAGCTAAGCGGGTGGGCGCGAGACACCTACGCCGAGTGACGAGAATGGCCCGAGACGACGTGCCACGGCCGGAGCACCCCCGGCCACAACGACGACGGGAGGAGTGGCGGACCCTCAATGGTGACTGGGAGTTCGAGGGAGATCCGGGACAGAGTGGGCGGGAACGCGGCCTGCCGGAGACGGACGGATTGGCAGACGACATCACGGTACCGTTCCCGCCAGAGAGTGAGCTGTCGGGAGTTGGACACACAGACTTCATGCCGGCGGTCTGGTACCGCCGTGAGGTGGATATTCCTGCGCCCTGGTTCGATGGCCGACTGCTCCTCCATTTTGGCGCGGTCGACTACGAGGCAGAGGTGTGGATCGACGGAGAATCGGTAGGACAGCACCGAGGTGGCTATACCCCGTTTTCGGTGGACATAACGGACGTAGCGACCCCGGGAACGACAACGATCACAGTCTGCGCAGCGGACGACGTCCGCTCGGGGCGTCAGCCCGCTGGAAAACAGTCGGCTGCGTACGACTCCTCTGGTGTGTTCTATACGCGCGTAACCGGCATCTGGCAATCGGTCTGGCTCGAGCCGGTTCCCGACGTGTATATCGACGACGTTGAGATTATCCCGGATGCCGAGAACGCGTTGCTCCGGGGCACGATTCGGCTGGGTGGGGACATGGCGTTTCACGATCTGGACCTCGTCGTCCGTGTACGGCTCGATGATAACACCGTCGGCGAAACGACCGTCGAGATTGCCACCCGTTCACCCCGGTTCGATTTCGAGGTGTCACCGATTCGACGATGGACACCGGAGGATCCGATCCTGTACGATCTCGAGTTCTGTCTCCAGAACGGAGAACACGTCGTCGATCGTGTCGAGAGTTACACCGGGTTCCGCACGATTTCGATGAGTGATGACGCTATCCTGTTGAACGGTGAGCCGCGCTTTCAGCGCCTCGTCCTCGACCAAGGGTACTATCCAGACGGAATCTACACTGCGCCATCGGACGAGGCGCTCCGCGAGGACATCGAGCTCGCCAAGGAGATGGGGTTCGATGGAGCGCGACTCCACCAGAAAGTGTTCGAACCGCGTTTCCTCTACTGGGCCGATCGACTCGGGTATCTCGTCTGGGGGGAGGGACCCAACTGGGGGTTAGACCTCGACACGTCCGAGGCACTAGCCAGGTTCCTCCCTGAATGGACAGCGGTGATCGCCCGGGACAGCAATCATCCATCCATCGTCGGCTGGTGTCCGTTTAACGAGACCGACCAGTCACAGGTCGATGACGTGCTCGAAACGGTATTCGAGCAGACACACCACCTCGATCCACATCGGCTCATCGTCGACACCAGCGGGTGGACACACGTCGATGTCGAGCCGGATTTGATCGATGTCCACGACTATACCCAAGACCCAGACGCGTTCGCGGAAACCTACGCCGCGCTCGACGACGGAGAGGAGACTCTCCTCGACGCGAGCGATCTGGAAACGCGCGTCGATGCGCCGTATTTCATCAGCGAGTACGGTGGGATGTCCTGGGATCCAAATGGCGCTGAAACTGATGCCTTCGGACACGGGTGGCCCGAGTCGGAGACCTCGTTCCTCGATCGATACCGGTCACTCACAGAGACACTCCTCGGCACCGAACGGGTTAGCGCGTTCTGTTACACCCAGCTGTACGACATCGAACAGGAAATCAACGGGTTGTATACATACGATCGGGAGCCGAAGTTCGACCCCGACACCATCGCAGAGATCAACCAACAGCCTGCAGAAATCGAACGGAACTAACTGGGGAGTTCAGTCACCAGCCACCGGATCACGGGCCCAGAACGCGCTGTCCTTCTCGAGTTTCGGCACCCAGGTATCATCGTCCCTCGCGAGTAGTGCCACTCGTGAAGCCGGGACTTGCTTCAGGACGTCGTGATCTGGCATGTGGGCCTGAACAGCCTCGGCGAATTCGACCACGTCATCGTGAGCGGGCATCGTCTCCCGGTCCAACCTGCCCCGGGAGTGCCCGACATGCATGTAGGCCTTGAGCTCGACGAAGTCGGGGTCGGCCCGCTGGTAGAACCCCGCGTACCAGTCAGGGTTGGTCATGTTCTCCCCGGCGAGGAGCGTTGTCCGGAGGACCGTTCGGGTCTGGTCCTTCTCGGCGAGAGCATCCATGGTGTCCACGAGCCGTTCCCAGGCGTCGTCCTCGACTGGTCGAACGACATGATCGAACGTGGCCCGTTCCGCTGCATCCACGGAGACGTAGAGCTGTGTCGGATCACAGTCGGCGATGACGTCAGGCTTCGTCCCATTCGAGACCAGGAACGTCGTCATGTCCCGCTCGTGAAACGCCTCGATGAGTTCCGGGAGGTATGGGTAGAGCGTTGGCTCGCCATCGAGACTGATCGCCACGTGGCGTGGCACCATCGATTCGTCGAAGCGCTCTCGGGGGACCTCCTCGTTCCCGCCGAAGCCCGAGAGGAGTTTGCGCTGGAGTTCGATCGAGGCATCGACGACGGCCTCCGGGTCATCCCATTCGACGTCGTCCATCTCGTACGCATGTCCCTGGTGGTCGCGCCAGCAGAAGACACAGCGCTCGTTGCATTTGACCACTGGCGTCATCTGGATGCAGCGATGCGACTCAATTCCATAGAAAATATTCTTATAACAGCGTCCTTCGCCGCGGAGTGCATTTTTCGTCCATCCACAGGTCTGGGCAGCGGTGTGATTCTCGCTATGGTAATTCGGATCCGAGACCTGTTTGGGGGTGTCCGATTCTGGCATCTGCTCCATTCACATGTACCCGCGACTAAAACCTTCTTTCCTCCGCTCTTGTGAGCGTATATGAATGTATTCCAATGTCGCTGATCTCTCTGCTGCAGAACGACGGGTAGAGACCGCCGTTTTCGATGTTATCAGCCTGGATCTCTCAATCACTAGAACCGCATAGTGATCATTACTTACTTCCCCTGTAGAGATCTCCTCGAAAATCCCAGACTCTTCAAGTTTTTGCTTAGATTAGTTTGCTGACAACGGCTTCGTATATTGTGCATTCGGCGATTATTACCAGAAAATATTTGCTTGAAGAATACATCTTGAAACGTATGAACAGCTCTAAGGCTGGTCCGATCACCCTCGTCATCCTGGGCGTTCTGAGTATCCTTATCGTCTTCGTCGGCTTTGACCCAGGTTATCGTGGAATGAGTGCTGGACAACAGGCGCTCGCTTCAGCCCTCACACTCACGATTAGTTTGGGATTCATCGTGACGGGATTTCTTTGGATCATGAGCGATTCCTGGAAGATTGAGTATTCACAGATTCCAGCAGTAACGCTTGCTGTCCTCGGTATCATCGCTATTCTCGGGAGTCTCGTCGTCTTCCAACCGTGGAGTTCTGGCGGATTAGCGGGGGGTCTTCGATGGGGTATCGTCGCGCTGTCTGCTGTCCTCGGCGGCATATTCGCCCTTGCTGGTACGAAATGGGCTCGGGAAAAACAAGTACAGTACCCGCTTGCTCTACTCGCTGGCGGACAGGCACTTGGGGTTTTCTTCATCGGGCACCAGCAGTTTGACTTGCTCCTTTCGACACCCCAGTTGACAGTTGCGATCGCCGCCGTCGTTCTCATCCCCATCGTTTTCGTGTTACGGAGTCTTTCACGGGAGGCCACCGTTCGATAGCGAACCCTATTGTCCCCGAGTCTGATGGTATGGATGTTCACTACAAACCCTGTAGAGAGCGATAGACGGGATTCTATGAGGAGATCTGATCGGCCAAATCGGTCTGAATCTGCCGATATCTCAAGCCGCGTAGTTAGTGATCCGATCCCATCAGTTGCGGATAGTTTAGAAATTGGAATGACACATACAGAGTATGAGTTCATCACGGACGAACTTAGATGGTCGAATCCTTACATGAAAATGGTGGTGAGTGTATGGCGTGAATTCATCACGCCAAACGTATCAATCCACAGCACTCCCTGACGTCGACCCTGTGCGGTGAGTGGGTAGAGATAAAGACCGGAGGCTAAAGCCGATGAGTAGGCTCACTGCGAGTAAGCCGCTCACGATTCCGAGGAGTAAATACTGGGAATCGAAACCAATGACCCCGGCGGAGATATTCAAAACGATAATGAGCGGCGGGAGTAGCAGTAAGATTCCAATAGCTCGGGGGTAGGCACCGGTTCGGAGGATCGCGATACCGAACAGGAGAAACGACAGCAACCCTCCGATAATTGTGCCAGGGAGGAGGAGAGGGACTAGAGTCTCTATGCTCCCTTCGATTACCCTCAAGTAGAACGCGAGGGACAATGGGGCCAAGAGGGAGAAGAATACCACGCCGATGGTGGCGCAGATGGCACCAATACGAGATAACCATCGACTCCGGTGAGCAACGCCGAGGTACAACCCGAGGAGGCCAACAAGGGCGACCGCCCATCCAGCTGCGTTGAAGGTCTCGCCCAATAACATGGTCATCCGTTCCGAAGCGGTTACAGTACCACTCACAATGATTACAACGTTGACGAAGAAGAAGCCTCCTGCAATGAGAAAGGCCGTTGGACTCCATCGTTCGAGCGAATGCAATAACCCACTACGATCCGTCATTGATCTACCACCCGACTCCTGAAGGGGGTTATTTGGCTGCGAGTCAGTGCATCGTTCGTTGCCGCCGTGTGTAGTGTCATGTTCGGAATGGATTGATCAGGTTCGGTCATATTCATCCGAGTCTGTCCAATCGGGGGAGGCGTTGAGCTCACGCATGAGCCCCGGACCGTCGGGTATCGACCAAATCTCCTCGATTTGGCCACTCTCGATTCGGAAGAACCAAGCGAACGATATCGCGAAGGTTCGCCCTGTCGGTGCTGCATCGACCAACGATGCTCGGTGCGTTCCGGTAACCGTCCCCCGGACCGCCACCTCGTCGGCCGCGGCAACGGTATCGTCAACGGATATATCGACATCTGCCGCCGCCAGCACACGACTAATCGCGGTGGGTCTCGACGTAGTGCCCAAATCTTTATCGAGCACTGGGTGGTGATCGGCCGCATCATCGGAGAGAAAAATATCGAGTGCATCAGTATCGCCACCAGCAACGACCTCGTTGAGGAACTGCCGAACGAGCGCGATATTCTCCTGCGATGTCGAAGCCATGTTTGTTTCACACACGGTCCCGAGGTCCAACTGAGATCGGACGGGTACACGACAAGCAATCGGTCGATGATGCCATAAGTGTTATTTGGATAACATTCCAAATAGGTATTTGACATGTTGTTGGTCCCAGCAACCGCCCCCTGGCCGGCAACATTTCCTAATCCGCTGACTATCGCGCTGTGCCCGCGACGATCACCGCCTGATCAAGCGTCAGTCGAAGCTCGTCCGACCCATGCGAAACGACGATTTCCGCTCGGGGAGGGTCGTCAGTAATGAGATTCACTTCATGGCTCTCCATGAGATCGAATACTCGTTGGACACTCTCGATATCGTCGGCCCGGATACGGGTCGACACGCCGTGATTAACGTAGAATCCGATAACTGCCGGGTGGAACATCACGAGAGCCCGTGGCGATGATACGTTGTGGTTCTTGCAGGTCCGACACTCGAACCGGGCCAAGACTGCGAATCTCGTTCCGCAATTATCGCAGATCCCGTTCGATTCGTGATCCACACAGCAGTCGAGCCAGCGGTCGACCGGACCCGAACACGCCGGGCAGAGGCCATCGAACATAAACTGGGTTTGCCGCCAGGCAGCGACCCGACTCGCCGCTCGAATCTCCGCCGGCGTCCGGTCGGTGAGTCCGGCTGGATCAAACGGCACGGCGTTCAGGAACCCGTCAGCGGATCCCTCAGCCGTCACCCCCTCACAGTCGGTACAAACGTGAATGACGAGGCCATCCTGGTACCGAATCGTCGTGGTCGAATCACAGAACGGGCAGGACTGATCAATTGCGGTTGGTTCGAGGGTCGCATCCTGTACACCTGCGCCGGCGATGACCGCGTGGATGAACCGGAGCGCAGATACGCGGAGTTCATAGCCCCCTTCGTCGGGATGCTGTCGGATGAACTGGCCACTCAGTTGCTGGAGGTGATAGCTGAAACTCCCGGGATCATCGTAATCGACCCGATCGAATAGCTCCGAAAAGGGCATGGAATTGTCGGCCGCATGGGGGTCGTAGTCCTCCCATAGCGCCAGTAGGATGGCTAACCGTGTCTCATTCCCGAGAAGCCCGAACGCCTCAGTCGCGTGGGGTCCAGCCGCCCCAGCAGATAACTGTATCGGCAGTGAACTGTCGTTCATTCAGTCATTCTCCGCTAATTCGACTTCAGTCTCCCCTGAGGAGGGCTCTCGTTCACCCCGAGAAGCATTCATTCGGAGTGTTGCGCCAATGGCGAGGTGGGCCATGGCCTCCCCCGCACTGATAACGAACGCCTGTAGTTGGGATGTCCATCCAATGACTATCTGGACAATCATCACGACGACGATGATCCCTGGAGCCAACAGGAGGAATCCGACTGTTCGGGAATGAACATTCCTACGGAGGCTGGCGACCCCGATCGAGAGATAGCCAACGACGAACCCGGTGAGCGCGAAAAGAGTGAAGACCCCAAAGTAGCCAGGCTGCTCCGGGGACGACGACGGAGTGACGACACCCGCCAGTTCGGCGAGATGGAGTACCGTGAACGCGGAAAGCCCGATCATCCCAAGCAGGGCGGCTCCGGCCCCAGCCCGTGCCAGCCAAGGGCTTTCATCGGCCACCGCGGGATACAGTCCGAGTAGACCCAGGAATCCGACAACGTAGCCAAATTCGAACGGGTTCGGCTCCAGTACCATGTCCGAAGCGGCTTCAATCCCGTGGAGTCCCGCGTAGAAGACCACTAACACCCCTGCAGCCAGAAATAACGTCCCGCTCCGCGATTCGAGTCGTTTTCCTTGCTGTTCGCTAACATGTGCCATGTGTAGGCTACGTGAACAGCCTGTAAAATGATTCGGGGCGGATTCCAGGAGTGTCCACGGGCGTTATCGTGATTCCGGGCTGGGACTGGGTTAGGTGACCGCGTCGAACTCGACGGTGACGCCGCCGTCGTCGGCCGCGATGCGGACGGCACACAGCTGATAGGACGGATAGAACACCGGAGGCAGGACCCCGATGAT